>CAZYQV010000026.1:0-6262 GCA_964649775.1 uncultured Rikenellaceae bacterium | reverse complement strand
CTATGAGGCCTTCGTCTACCAGATAGCCAAAGAGATAGGAGCCTGCCATGCCGCCATGCGCTGCGACGTCGACGGCATCATCATCACCGGAGGCATCGCCCTGGCGGAGAGGTTTGTCGAAGACCTGAAAAAATATATCGGCAGGCTGGCGCCTTTCTTCGTCGTGCCGGGAGAGAACGAGATGGAGGCCCTCGCCGAAGGGGCCTTCCGCGTGATCGACGGAAAAGAAAAAGCAAAAGAATATCCGGAGGGAGGAAGCGATGAAGCGATGAAGCGATGAAGCGATGATGCGATGATGCGATAAGGCGAACATAACTCGAAACTCGAAACTCATAACTAAGATGCCCAGAGCCATCGTAGCGGTCACGAATGACCTGGTCACCGACCAGCGGGTGCGCAAGGTGTGTCTTCTCCTGCAGGAGACGGGCTTTGACGTGTTGCTGGTGGGAAGGCGTCTGCCGGAGAGCCCGCCGATGGACGAGCGTCCTTATCCCTGGAAGAGGATGCGGCTGCTCTTCCGGAAAGGTCCTCTCTTCTATGCGGAGTACAACATAAGGCTTTTCTTTTTCCTGCTGTTGCGCCGTGCCTCCCTGCTGGTGGCCAACGACCTGGACACGCTGCCGGCGGCGTGGGCGGTGTCGCGTCTGCGGCGTCTGCCGCTCATCTACGACTCGCACGAGTTCTTCACCGAGGTGCCGGAGCTGGTGGGACGCCGTGCCCGCAGCGTATGGCTCTGGTTCGAGCGGCGCATCTTCCCGAAACTGAAGGATGTGATCACCGTAAGCGATTCCATCGCTTCGGCCTATGAAAAAAAGTACGGAGTGAAGGTACACGCAGTGCGCAACCTGCCGGCGCGGGATCACCTGCCGCATGTGCAGCCGCTGACGCCGCAGGAGGCGGGCATCCCCGCAGGGAAGAAGGTGGTCATCCTCCAGGGCTCGGGCATCAACCGCGACCGCGGCGGTGAGGAGGCCGTGCGCGCCATGAGGTATGTGGAGGAGGCTGTCCTGCTGGTGGTGGGCAGTGGTGATGTGCTGCCGGAGATGAAAAGGCTTGCCCGCGAGGAAGGACTGCAGGAAAAGGTGATCTTCATCCCCCGCCAGCCCCTGGAAAAGCTGTATGCCTACACCGCCCTGGCCGACGTGGGCCTCTCCCTCGACAAGGACGACAGCCTCAACCAGCTCTACAGCCTGCCCAACAAGATCTTCGACTATATCTACAACGGCGTGCCGGTGCTGGTCAGCGACCTGCCCGAGGTGAGCCGCATCGTCAAGGAATACGATGTGGGGCTGGTGCTCGACGAGTACTCCGAGGAGGCCATGGCCTCGGCCATCAACTGGATGCTGGAGAAAGACTATAAGAAGATGAAAGCAGGACAACTGCAACAGGCCGCTGCCGCCCTGACATGGGAAAATGAAAAGGAGACCCTGGAAAAGATCTTTAAAAAATATGTATGACCGATAACCCGCTGCATCTGCATATCATCGCTTTCGATATCCCCTGGCCGGCCGACTACGGCGGGGTGATCGATATCTTCCACAAGGTGCGTCTCCTTGCGGCTGCAGGGGTGCATATCCACCTGCACTGTTTCCGGTACGGCGACCGGCAGCCGGCGGACGAGCTGTTGCAGTACTGTGACGAGGTGCGTTATTATGAGAGGCGTACCGGTCTGCCCTCATTCCTGTCGTTCACCCCTTACATCATCAGGAGCCGCAAGAACCGTCTGCTCGAGCAGGTGTTGCTGCGCGACCGCTATCCCATCCTCTGTGAGGGGATCCATACCTGTGCCATCCTGATCAACAAAAAATTGCAAAGACACCGCATCCTCTTCCGTCCTTCCAACATAGAGCATGAATATTATCGTGCGCTGGCAGCCCGGGAAAAGAACCTGTTCAAAAAGTTTTTCTTCCTTACCGAGGCGTTCAAGCTGAAAAGATGGGAGCGGCATCTGGAAAAGGCTTCGGTGATCCTGCCGGTGTCGGACAACGACCTGGCGTGGTTTGAAAAACGTTTTCCCGCAGTGCCTTCGAGGTTGATCTACTCTTTTACACCGTATGATGAGGTGGAGGTGCTGACAGGCCGGGGGGAGTATGCTTTGTTTCACGGCAAACTGTCGGTGCAGGACAATGCGGCGGTGGCGGCTTTCCTGGCTGACGAGGTGGCTCCTCATACCTCTCTGTCCCTCGTCGTGGCAGGCATGGACCCGCCGGCATGGCTGCGGAAAAAGATCGGGGCGGCAAAAGGGATCACCCTCGTGGAGAATCCGGACGACGGGGAGATGGGTCGTCTTATCCGCGAGGCTCAGGTGCATCTCATGCTCACCTTTCAGGCGTCGGGGATCAAGCTGAAGCTGTTGCTGTCCATCTTCCGGGGGAGGTACATCGTGGTGAATACTCCCATGCTCACCTCCGCCGGACTGGAAGGGTGCGTGGAGCAGGCCGATGAGGGTCCGGCCATCGCTGCCGTCCTGGAGAGAGTGAAAGGAAGAGCATGGACGGAAAAAGAGGTGGAAGAGAGGAAGAAGTGTATTCCTGCAGCTTACTACAACAGGGAGAAGACGAAGAGCATGGTGGAAGAGATTGAAAAGCTGATCAGCCGGTAGTCCGGGCAAATGGGGGCTGAAATATTTTTCGAGGGGTCCGGATCATGCAGCCGTCACTGTGACAAGCCGGATAACCAGGGCCCGGGCCCTTTTACAATGCGTACCGGGTAGCTTTCTGCACCCCTTTGATCTTCCTTAACTGTCGCAGGATCACCTCCAGCTGGTCGGAGTTGGCCACCACCACTTTCAGGATGCCTTCGAAAGCGCCCTTTTTCTCGTTGAAGGAGATAGACCGCATGTTGACGTTCATCTCGTTGGAGAGCAGCTCGGTGATGCGGTTGACGATGCCTGTCTCGTCGCTGCCCGTCACCCGTATCGTGGCTTCAAAAGAGGGTGCGCGTGTCGTGGTCGTCCAGCTGACAGGCACCACGCGGTAGGGGTATTTTCCCTTCAGCCTTTTGGCGTTGGGACAGTCCTGACGGTGTATCTTGATGCCTTCGTTGATGGTGACGAAGCCGAAGACCGCATCGCCGTAGATGGGGTTGCAGCACTTGGCGAAGGAGTAGTCGACGTTCTTCATCTTGTCGTCGATGAGGAGGTAGTCCTCTTTCTGCATCTGCTGTTCTCCTGCCGTCTCCCGGCGGGGGGGCGGGGGAGTGGGGGGCTCCTCTTTCTTCTCTCCGGCGGTGAGCACCTCCTTGATCTCCAGCAGGTCGATCTTCTCCTCATGGATCAGGGAGTAGAGGTCCTGCGCCAGCTTGATCCGGTAGTGCTGCAGCAGTCTCTTCACCGTCACGTCGTTGAAAGGTATCTTCCAGTTGCGCAGGCGGCGCATCAGCATCTCGCGGCCCATGGCTGCCGCCTTGAGCTTCTCCTCGTTGAGCGACTGTTTGATCTTGGAGCGGGCCTTGGAGGTCTTGACGAAATTGAGCCAGTCGGCGGCGGGTTTCTGGTTTTTCGAGGTGATCACCTCCACACGGTCGCCCGTGCTGAGGCGGTGGTGGAGGGGCACCACGCGGTTGTCTATCTTGCCGCCGGTGCAGCGCATGCCCACCTCCGAGTGGATGGCGAAGGCGAAGTCGAGGAGGGTGGCTCCCTCCGGCAGGCGTATCACATCGCCGCGGGGCGTGAAGACGAAGATCTCTTTGTTGTAGAGGTTGAGCTTGAGCTGGTCGATGAACTCATCGGTACGCGGGTCGTAGTTCTCCAGCGTCTCGCGCACGCTGCCCAGCCACTCGTCGAGGGCCTGGGCACGGCCGCCCTCCTTGTATTTCCAGTGGGCGGCCAGTCCTTTCTCGGCGATCTCGTCCATGCGTGTGGTGCGTATCTGCACCTCTATCCACTTGCCCGAGGGACCTACCACCGTGGTGTGCAGCGACTCGTAGCCGTTCGACTTGGGGATGGAGATCCAGTCGCGCAGGCGCTGCGGGTTGGGCGTGTACAGGTCGGTGACGATAGAGTACACCTTCCAGCAGTCCTCCTTCTCTTTCTTTCCCTGACTGTCGAGGATGATCCGCACGGCGAAGATATCGTATACCTCCTCGAAGGAGACGTTCTGCTTCTTCATCTTGGTCCAGATGGAATGGATCGACTTCAGGCGGCTCTTGATGGTGAAGGAGAGTCCCTCCTGTTCCATCCTCCGGCGTATGGGCTCGATGAACTCCCGGATCATCCGGTTGCGTGCCGAGCGTGTGCGGGCGATCTTTTGTTGTATCTCTTCGTATACCTCGGGCTCGAGGTATTTCATCGCCAGGTCTTCCAGCTCCGACTTGATGTTGTAGAGGCCGAGGCGGTGTGCCAGGGGTGCGTAGAGGTAGTATGCCTCGGTGGCTACGGCCACCTGCTCTTCGGGACCTGCTTTGTCGAGGTTGCGCATCACCTCCAGCTGCTCGGCCAGGCGGATGAGGATGACGCGTATGTCGCCCGCCAGGTTGAGGATCATCTCGCGGAAGTTCTCGCTGCGCACGGCCTTCCTGTCCGACTCGACGCCTGAGATCTTGCTGAGTCCCTCGATCAGCTCCCGCACGCCGCGGCCGAACATTTTTTCAAAGAACTCAGGGGCGATCTTCTCTATCCTGCTGATGTCGTGGTAGAGCGCTCCTATGGCCGAGTCGGCCCCCAGCCCCATCTGCTCGAGGACGATGCGGGCCACGTTCATGGCATGCACCAGGTAAGGCTCGCCGGAGAAGCTCAGCTCCTGACCCTCGAGGGACAGGGTGTGCCGCACGGCACGCCGCACCAGCGCCTGGTCCTCCTCGTCGAGGTACTCACGGATCATCCGCAGGAAACGACGGTAGTGCCGCTGTACCAGCGACGACATATCTTCTGACGGCTTGTTATCTTTCGCCATGGGTCTCAGTGCAATGTGCGCGGCAAAGATAAGTTTTATTAGTTTTGCAGAAAAGCATATCTATGGAAGGACAAAAAGAATTGTATGATCTGCTGGAAGAGCTGTCGATCGGCTATGAGTACCACGAACATCCGCCTGTCCCGACGGTGGAGGAGGCGGTGCGTTACTGGGGCGACATCGACGCGGCCAAATGCAAGAACCTCTTCCTGCGCAACCACAAGGGCAACAGGCATTACCTGGTGATCATCGAGCATACGCATGCCCTGGCCATCCACGACCTGGAGAAGATGCTGCGGCAGGGCAAACTGTCGCTGGCCTCGGAGAAAAGGCTGCAGAAATACCTGGGGCTGCAGCCCGGCAGTGTCTCTCCTTTCGGGCTGATCAACGATACGGAGCATCATGTGCATCTCTTCCTCGACGAGCAGCTGCAGGCGTACGACCGCATCAGCTTCCATCCCAATGTCAATACGGCCACGCTGGTGATCTCTTTCAGGGATTTCCTGCGTTTCCTCGACCACCTGGGCAACACCTATGAGTTCCTGAAGCTCTACTGAACAGCTTTCCGTATCCTGACGAGTACGGTGAGCAGCTCCTCGAGTCTGTCGAGACGGAGCATGTTGGCGCCGTCGGAGAGGGCGTGTGCCGGCTCGGGGTGTGTCTCGAGGAAGAGGCCGTCGGCGCCGGCGGCGATGGCGGCCCTGCCGAGGGTGGCGATCATCTCCGGGCGGCCGCCGGTGATGCCGTCGCCGCTGTTGGGCTGCTGCAGTGAGTGGGTGATGTCGACCACCACGGGATAGCCGGTGGCCTGCATCTCGGGGATGCTGCGGAAGTCGACGATGAGGTCGTGGTAGCCGAACATGGTGCCGCGGTCGGTGAGGAGGATGCGGCGGTTGCCGGTGGAGGCCACCTTGTCGGCGGCGAAGCGCATGGCCGAAGGGGCCATGAACTGGCCTTTCTTGATGTTCACCGCCCGTCCCGTACGGCCGGCGGCCACGAGCAGGTCGGTCTGGCGGCTCAGGAAAGCCGGTATCTGCAGCACATCCACATGGCGGGCCGCCATCGCCGCCTCCTCAGGACTGTGTATGTCGGTGAGGACGGGCAGGGAGAGCTCCTGCCGTACCTTCGAGAGGATCGCCAGGGCTTTCTCATCGCCCAGCCCCGTGAAGCTGTCGGGACGGGTGCGGTTGGCCTTGCGGTAGGAGGCCTTGAAGATGTACGGGATCTGCAGACGGTCGGTGATGCCCTTGACGATCTCGGCCACCTGGAAAACATTCTCTTCGCTCTCCACAACACACGGGCCGGCGATAAGAAAAAAGTTGCCGCTGCCGGTGTGCAGGATGTTGGGTATGTCGGATAGGATGTGCATGGTT
>CAZYQV010000025.1:0-4494 GCA_964649775.1 uncultured Rikenellaceae bacterium | reverse complement strand
GCAGGAAGGCGCCGTTGCGCATGAAATGGGTGCTTGTCTGCACATTGTTCCAGATGATGCGGTCGGCCAGCCGGGGCCATAGAGCATACACATCGCGGTGTTCTTCCGACCAGTAGCTGTCGGCATACACTTTCAGCAACTGGTTGTTGGAAGTGATGCTGCCGGAGCCGTCTATATCAACAAAAGGTGCCGTATAATAAGGAGAGATCCAGAACGACTCGTGGGCGAGGCCCTGGAAGAATAGGGAGATATCGAAGTTCTTGTAACCGGTGGATATCCCGAAGCCGTACACGATCTCAGGGGAGGTGGGCCATCCCAAAGGCACACGGTCGAGACCGGAGATGCGGTCGTCACCGTTGATGTCATGATACTTAATATCCCCGCCCGTATATTCGCCGAAGGTCTGCTCGGGCGAATTGTCCACCTCGGTCTGGTCCACGAAGAGACGTTCGGCGATATATCCCCAGCGTTGTGTGATAGGTTGTCCGATACGGGAGAGCCAGGGTGTTTCCGAATAGTCGGGTTCTTCATACTTGGTGAAAACACCGTGTGCATAGGTGAAGTTGGCACGTCCCTGGATCCAGAAGTATTTGGTGACGAACACACTGTAGTCGGTCGAGATGTCCACTCCTTTGGTGAGGGCTTCCCCCACATTAGCCTTGACCTGTGCTTCCAGACCCATACTGGCCAGCTGGATCCGGTCCATCAGGATGTTGGTACGGTGGTCGCGGAACAGGTCGGCCTGGATGTTCAGCTTGTCCCATAAACCGATCTCAAAGCCCAGGTTGGCCTTGTAAGAGGTCTCCCAGGTGATCTGGTCGTTGGCATAACGGCTGATGGAGACCCCCGGCTTGCGGTAGTCGTAACGTGTGCCGAAGGGTACGGTGCGGTTGTTGTCGTTCATGTTGACCTCGGAGAGATAGAAGAAACGGTCCTGGGCGCTGCCGATGGCGTCATTACCCACCAGCCCGTAGGTGAACTTGATCTTGAGGAGGGAGAAGAGCTTCTTGGCCCCCGCAAAGAAATCCTCGTTCGAAACGATCCAGCCGATCCCCATGGAGGGGAAGAACCCGAAACGCTCGTTCTTGGCAAAGCGTTCCGAACCATTGTATCCAAAGTTGAACTCGGTGAAGTACCGGTCATGGTATGCATACGTAAAACGTCCAGAGAGCCCCATGTTCCGGTGGGGGAGGGAGAGCTGCAGGTTGTCGGCCGTGGCGTTCTTCAGCTCACGCATGGTATAAACCAGCATGCCGCTGACAGTGTGATCGCCAAAAGTGCGGTCGTAGTTGAGTGCCGACTCAAAATAGAAAGAAGAGGTGATATCCCGGGTTCCCGGATGATAATCCAGGTACTCGGTACCTTCTTCAATGTTCAGAGGCATCAGGATGTAGTGCTGTTCTCCTGTGGGGTCTTCCACCGGCTTATAATAAAAAGGATTAAAGGAACGGCTCACATCGAAGTAGGAATAACGGTTGCCGTTGCCCATGGCCCGGATGCGCAGACCCTCTGTGATGAACTTAAGGTCCTGGGCAAGCTCGAACTGTGCCAGCACGCGGTTCTTGCTGTAGTCTTTGTAACCTTTCACCATATCGGCATAGGGGTTGTAATAGTCGCCGGTGCCATAGTTGCCGAAAAGGATGTGCTTGGTGTATTTGTTGGCCTCGTCCGGCTCGTAGTAGGGCAGGAAATAGACCGGGTTGGTGCGCATCACTTTGCGGAAAGTGGTGGAGCCGCCGTCGATGGGACCGGTGTAGTCGTCAAAGGTGGTGTTGAAGATGAATTTGGCCTGGGTGGTCTTGGTGAGGTTCAGGTTGATGTTGGCCCGCAGGTTATAGCGGTAAAGATCGATATTGTTGTTGAAGTTGTTGCGTTTGTCCACGTTGAGGATCCCGTTATCGTGATTCATCGTGGCGGCCAGATAGTAGCGGGCTACCCTGCCGCCGCCGCTTACGTTCAGGTTGAAACGCTGGTTGACAGCCCTTTTCTTGAAGAGTTCATGGTACCAGTCCACCGTGGGATACAGGATGGGGTCGGCGCCTTCTTTCGTTTTTTCCACTTTTTCCAGCGAGTAGGGGAGCAGCCCGAGGGGGTTCCGTGTCTTGACCGCCTCATTATGCATCTCCATGTAGGTGATGGGGTCGGCCAGCTCCAACTCGTGGGTGGGTTGCGAAACGCTGGTCTCGTAACGGACGTTCACCCGGGCTTTTCCTTCGCGTCCTTCCTTGGTGGTGACATAGATGACCCCGTTAGCCCCTCGGGCACCGTAAAGAGCGGTGGCCGTGGCATCCTTCATGATGGAGAAGCTGGCGATGTCGTCGGGTTGCAGACGGGCCAGGTCGCCTGAGGAGAGCTCCACCCCGTCCACCAGGATCAAAGGATCTTTCTTATAACCAAAGGTGGTGACCCCCCGGACAAAGAACTGGGCATTGTCCTGTCCCGGTTCGCCGCTGCGCTGATAGGAGATAATCCCCGAGATGCGGCCGGCAAGGGCAGTGGTCAGGTTACTCGACGGCGTCTTCAGTTCGGCCGGCTTCACCGTGGTGATCGAGGCGATCACACTCTCTTTCTTCTGTTTGGAGAAAGCCACCACCGTCACGTCTTTCAGCTCCTCGGCCTTGGGTTTCATCTGCACGTTGATCACCCGCATGCCGTTGACCGGCACATCCTGGGTCTCCATACCCACAAAGGAGAAGACCAGTGTGCCGCCTGCCGGTACCCGGTCGATGCTGTACGACCCGTCGATGTCGGTGATCACACCGCGCGTGGTACCTTTGATCACGATGGTTACCCCCGGCAGAGGATTGCCTTTCTCATCCACCACGTTTCCGGTCACCTTGATGGTCTGTTGCTGGAACGTGTGATCCCTTTTCTTCTTGCCCGCAGATCTTGCTCCTGCATGAAGCGGCTCTGTCCCTGCCATCAATGAGACCATCACCACTATGAGCAAAACCTTTGACAGAACCCCCTCCCTGAGAGGTGATCTGTCCTGATAGCAGCAGGTTTTCTTCATAAGAGTTAAAATTAGGTTTGGTTAAAACGATTGGCTACATTCAAAGGTCAAAAAAAACGTATCTTCTTTATAATAACAAGGAGAAATTTTGCAGATATCAGAAAAATATCATCAATTATCATGCTCCGGAGATCGCGGGAAGGATGAAAGGGCTGTCGTCAGGGACGGATCACAACCTTGGCGGTGGAAATGGCACCTTTCACGAAAAAGACTTTGACCAGGTATATCCCCGGAGAGAGGGAAGTGGTATTGATCCTTACCGAGAACAAACCGGTAGTGTTGAGAGAACGTACCTTCCGGCCGGTCAGGTCGTACAGTTCTGTCCGTACGGCCGGAGAGGAGTATTCCACCTGGAAATGTCCGGAAGCGGGGTTGGGAAAAATGCGCAGGACGGTGTCACCTTCGGGGGCCTGCCGGAAGGTAGTGCAGTGATCGTGAGATCCGGGCATATGGACATCAAGCCATTCGAGACGGATGCGGATCCATTCGCGCAGCCGCTCCACTTCTTCGTCCCATGTCTTTGCCGGGGGCTCCACCTCCGGTGTGCCGGTGGGAATGCCCAGGATCTGCCACCGTTTGTAATGGTTCTGCTGCGGTACCTTCACCACCTCATAGATCGAATCCATGAAAGCATAAAGATGGTCGAGCGAGAGAATGTCCTGACGCAACTGATGATAACGGCAATTGAGCTGATCGGCAAAGACCGTGTCCATCAGGAGTCGTACATACCACCCCGGTGTGTACGTCACCCGGCAGTCGTTGGTGAGGTACACCCACCCCGATCCGTCGGTGTGACTGGTGAGCCAGCAACTGCTGATATTTTTCCAGGCCCAGTCGAAATCCCATACCGGTCCGGCATGCAGCCGGTTGTCCTGGTCATCCCGGTTTTTATGGTAATAACGGCTCTTTTTGTATCCGTCCACGTTTCGCGATACCTCACTGACAATAAAGTAATCGATGAAAGAAGGTATGTCTATGTAACCGAGGTATTCATCTTCGGAATCATTCCGGTGCAACAGGGCCTGGAACCTGTCCACATACTCTTTCAGATAGACCTTTTGCGCATTGGTTATGTTGTAATATTTCGGATAATAATAGACAAAACGTGTATCATAGTCGGGATGGTCGATGGGTGAATAATCGGAAAGCCAGCTGTCATAGCTGTGGGCATAGTCGGTCTTGAAAATATAGCCACCGGTAAGGTCAATCCCGCTGTTCTCATCAGGAGTGAGTTTTTTGATATTCACCCGGTGCTTGTCCCTTTTCACTTTTTCACAGAAGAGATAGATACCTTCATATTTACCGTTGATCATCACATCCACCAGACGGAAGCGGACGGAATAATGCCCCATCTCCCGGAAGAGATTATAGGCGAGGGGGTTTCTCATGAATGTTTTTTCGTTGTAATGGGAGATGAGGAGCCAGTCGTTCTCGGCCGGCATGCCGAAGAGAGGGACGTTGAGGTTGTCGCCCAGCGAGTC
>CAZYQV010000024.1:0-5381 GCA_964649775.1 uncultured Rikenellaceae bacterium | reverse complement strand
CTCTTCTATTGCTCTTTCATTTTCTATGTGTTTGGTTATGTCTCTGACTACTCCGATAATTCCGGAAATTTCATTATTGGTATTAAAATAAGGTATTTTTGATGTGGATATCCAATACTTGATGTTATTGTTGTTTGTATGTTCTTTTACGATATCGGTCAAAGGGCTTTTTGATGAAATGACCTGAAGATCCGCTTTTTCATATTCCAGAAATTCTTCATCCGGTAATAAATCTTTGTCTGTTTTTCCGATAATCTCTTCTGGTTTTCTACCCATCATATCGGCAAAACTTTTATTTATTTCAATATAGCGTAGATTGAGATCTTTATAAAAAATACCTGCCGGAATATTGTTTATGAGTATCGCTTTTTGTTTGTTGACTTCCTTAAGCTTTCGTTCGTTTTCTTTTCTTCTGGAAATATCTCGGACAATTCCGATAGCATTTAACTTTTTCTTTAACATAATGGAAGACAACGATAATTCCACGGGGAAAATCTCTCCGTTTTTTTTCAGCCCTTCCATTTCAATTGTTTTGTTTAAAGCATTACCTCTTCCGGTTTTTCTAAAAATAGAGAAGGCCTTGTGGGCTGTATCTCTGTATTTTTTGGGGGTGATCAGATCGTGAATGTTTTTATTTAATACTTCTTTTTTCGAATAACCGAACATTTTTTCTGCCGTATTATTCCATATTATGATCTTTTCATCATTATCTATCAGGATAATTGCATCGTTTGCTGCGTTTATGGTTCTTCTGAATATTTCTTCGTTTTCTTGTATGATCTCTTTCTGCTTACGGATGACCTCCAATGATTTGGATAGTTCCTGGTTAGTAAGAATGAGTTTAACATTTGTCTTTCGAATCTGTTTTCTTGAATATAAAATGACAAAAATGAGTATGAATGAGATCAAAAGACTGATTAATAATAGTTTTCTTTGAAAAGCCTGTTTTTCGTTTTCAGCTTTTTCTTTGGCTAATTGGAGTTCGTTATTTTTTATTTCGTTTTCCTGTTCAAGAATCTTTTTTTCCTTTTTTTCGGAATCGTATTTTATTTGAAGTTGGGCAAGAGCTTGTGCTTTGTTTAGATTGAAGATGCTGTCCTTCAGAATGAAAGCCATATTTTTGTATTTCAGGGCCTGTTGGTAATCTTTTAATGCCGATAATGCGTCTGCCATAAGTTCCAGAGCACGTTCCCTGATTTGAATGTTGCCGATCTCTTTCGAAAGATTAGAACATTTTTTTGCATGATATATGGATTCTTTATAAAAACCTTTATTAAACAAAAGTCCGGCTATGGCCAGGTAGTTATACGCCATCCCCCTCTTATTTCCGATTTTTTTATTGAGATATAAAGATTTCTGGTATAAAGAAAGTGCTTTTACAGAATTCTTTTTTCTTTCATATATGGATCCGATATTGGTATATGCAAGAGCGATACCAAGAGTGTCTTTCAATGAATTCTGAATCTCATAAGCTTTGTTGTAATATGCCAGTGCCTGATCAAGAAATTCTTCCTTGTCTGAAAAAACATTTGCAATGTTTATATAGCTTTTGGCGATGCCGATACTGTCATCTATCTGGTTTTGTATATACAATGCTTTTTTATAAAAGTCCAGTGCCTGTTGAGGCTCTCCTTGTAAGAAAAAAATGTTTCCAATATTTCCTAAGTTCGCAGCTACTTTTTTCTTGTTAGCTATTTCCTCGTTTAATTTTAAAGCTTCCTGATAATATTGTAAAGCTTTGTCGAAAATACTACGGAAATAATATATGTTTCCGATAGCTCCCGTAACGGAGGCTATTCCTTCTTTATTATTCCTCTCTTTATAGATGGATAAAACTTTTCGGTAAACTTCTAACGCATCACGATATTTGTCATGATTCTCATACTGTTCAGCTATGGCTAGTAAAAAGTCTGTCTTTTTTTCATCGGGAACTTTTTGCGAAACAATCTGAATGGCTTTTTCGAAATAAAATAATTCCGAATCGGGAGCTGTGGTTGAAATGCTTTTGTGCACAAATTGAAATATTGCATTGCTGTCCGTTTCAGCTTGTGAAGAAATAATCGGGATCCCGGAAGTATTATCAAGATTAATTAAAAAAAAGAATAATAAGCCTAAAAAAGATACAGATATATGTTTTTTATGATTCATTTTGCAAAAATGAAAATAGATTGCGGGGCAATAAAAATATAATTTATTTATGATAAATCTCGGTTTTTTCTCATTTTTCAATAAATGAATTTGTTTATGACCAGAAAATCAGAGTAGTTAGGGTTTTCTTTATTATATCTGTGCCCAGTAACACTCTTTATGAAGTTTTATAGGGTCGGATTGATGTGTTGGTGGTGATTACCCCTTTCCTATGCTGAAGCTAAGCGAAAGCGATGCCGGTTAAGCATAGAAAGACATTTTTGCTCTTCTATTGTGGATCCTGAAGGGTAATATTGGCTACGTTGCCAGAATTATACTACGTTGAAAAAAAAATAAACAAAACTTGTTTGATACAGGATTTTTAAATATGTTTGCCGGAGAAAACAGAAGATTCATGCGTTTTGCTTTTACATATTTTTATTTTTACCGCGGATCCACGGTCTGACGGGGTTATTGTATTGCGTAACGTAATGAATCCCGGTCAAATCCCGGGATTTTTTTTTGATATATTATGGAATATCATGAATGAAGAAAGAAAAAAGAGGATAGCGATCCAGGGAGGCTTTGGAGCTTTCCACGAGATGGCAGCCATTTATTACTTCGAGCCTGAGGAGGTGGAGATCGTTCCGCGGCTGACCTTTGACGATCTCTTCAAATCGTTGCGTGACCGCAAGGCGGATTACGGTATCCTGGCCATAGAGAACTCAATCGCCGGCAGCATCCTGCCCAACTACAACCTGCTGCGCGAGTCGAACAAGAAGATCGTGGGTGAGATCTTCCTGCGGGTGCGGCACAACCTGGTGGCCCTGCCGGGGCAGCGCATCGAGGACCTCCGTGAGGTGTATTCCCATCCCATGGCCATTCTGCAGAGCCAGGAGTTCTTCGACCGTTATCCCAACATACGTCTCATCGAGAGTGTGGATACGGCCCTCTCGGCCAAAGAGATCCGCGAGAAAGAGCAGCGGGGGATCGGCGCCATCGCCAGCGAGCTGGCGGCGAAGAAATACGACCTGGAGATCCTGGCCGCCGGCATAGAGACCAACCCCACCAACTACACCCGTTTCCTGGTGGTGAGCGAGAACGGCAACCATCATCTCGACGAGGATGTGAGCAACAAATCGTCTATTTACTTCACCCTCTCACATAAGATAGGCAGCCTCTCGAAGATCCTCTCCATCCTCTCTTTTTACGATATGAACCTGACCAAGATCCAGTCGCTGCCTGTGATCGGCAAGGAGTGGGAGTATGCTTTCTATCTCGATCTGGTCTTCGACGATTTCGAGTTGTACCAGCAGGCTTTTCATGCCATCCGTCCCTTCACGGGCGAGCTGGGTGAGCTGGGCATCTATCCTGTAGGGAAAAAGATCATCTGATCCATGGAGACGGCCCGCAGACTACATAGAACAAGTGAGTATTATTTCTCCCGCAAGCTGGAGGAGATACGTCAGATGTCGGCCACCGGCACGCCGGTGATCAACCTGGGCATCGGCAACCCCGACTTCCCTCCGCCACCGCAGGTGGTGCGTAAGCTGACGGAGATAGCCGTGCAGCCCGGCGTGCACGGTTACCAGTCGTACAAGGGACTGCCGGCTTTGCGGGAGGCGTATGCTGCGTGGTATAATCAGCAATACGGGATATCGCTCGACGCGGCGACGGAGGTCGTCCCCCTGGTGGGCTCCAAAGAGGGCATCTTCTACCTCTCCATGGCTTACCTCAACCCCGGCGACCGGGTGCTGGTGCCCGACGTGGGGTACCCGGCCTACCGGGCCGTCACGGAGATGGTGGAGGCGGTGCCTGTGCTCTACGACCTCTCCGCCGCCACCGGCTGGTATCCTGACTTCACTGCCCTGGAAAAACTCGATCTCCGTGGCGTGAAGATGATGTGGGTCAACTATCCCAACATGCCCAGCGGCCGGCCGGCCACACAGGAGCTGCTGGAGCAGCTGGTGGCCTTCGGCAAAGAACATGATATCCTCATCTGTCATGACAACCCCTACAGCTTCATCCTCAACGACCGGCCCCTCAGCATCCTGGCGGTGCCGGGAGCCGGAGAGACGGCCGTAGAGCTCAACTCCCTCAGCAAGACGTACAACATGGCCGGATGGCGCATGGGGGTGCTGGCCGGCGCGGAAGAGCTGGTGAAACCGGCCTTCACGGTGCTGAGCAATACGGAGTCGGGGATATACAAACCCCTCCAGCTGGCTGCCGTGGAAGCAATGAAAACACCCCGCGGGTGGCTGGAACAGCAGAACAGGGCTTATGAGAAGAGAAGGAAGATCGTATACCGTATCCTCGACACTCTGGGATGCCGTTATGAGGAGGGATCGCAGGGCCTCTTCGTGTGGGCCTCCACCCCCGGCGGAGAGGATGCTTTTGATTTTATCGATAAGATACTGCAGGAGGCCAGGGTCTTCATCACCCCCGGAGGCATCTTCGGGGAGAACGGAAGGAAATATGTGAGGATATCCCTCTGCGAAGAGGAGAAGATCCTGGAAGAGGCGGAGAGAAGGATAAAGAAAAAGCTCGATGCTTGAAGCTCGAAGCTCGAATGACGACGAACCATCCCGAAAAACAGCAGATCTTTGATTTGCAGATTATCGGCACGAACTACGAACCACGAACCACGAACAAAAAAACAAAATACATCATGGAATTACAACTGGAACTGGAGAAACTGGAGTGTACGCGGCGGCGCGACAATGAGCCTTATATCATTGCCGGGCCGTGCAGTGCCGAGTCGGAGGAGCAGGTGATGGAGACGGCCATCCGTCTCAAGGCGATGGGCATCACCGTCTACCGGGCGGGGGTGTGGAAGCCCCGCACCCGTCCCGGCAGCTTCGAGGGGATGGGCTCTAAGGCCCTGCCCTGGCTGAAGAAGGTGAAGAAAGAGCTGGGCATGAAGATCGCCATCGAGGTGGCACAGCCCTCCCATGTCTTCGAGGCGCTGAAGTACGACATCGACATCTTCTGGATCGGTGCCCGCACCACCGTCAACCCTTTCTTCATACAGGACCTGGCCGATGCGCTGAAGGGGCTGGAGAACCCCATCTTTGTCAAGAACCCCGTCAACCCCGACCTGAGTCTCTGGATAGGTGCTATCGAACGTCTCAACAGGGCTGGCGTGAAGAAACTGGCGGCCATACACCGGGGTTTCTCCTATTTCGGTACCACCAAGTACCGCAATGTGCCGCAGTGGGAGATACCCATCGATCTGCACCGTTACCTTCCCGACC
>CAZYQV010000023.1:0-6490 GCA_964649775.1 uncultured Rikenellaceae bacterium | reverse complement strand
CTTCGTACATAAACCTGCCTCCCCGGTTGCTGAAATCCCCGTCCCGGGGAACAGAACCTCTATCCAGAACTTTCCCCATAGGCAAATATCCCTCATTGGGCCAGCGTGACAAATGCAGAGGTTTCCCGTTGATAAACACTTCCATCCATGCAGGTCCGTAAGGACGCGAAAAACCTACATTCCTTACCTTCCCGTAATTGTTGATCCCCAGCGATCTCAAATCTACCATCCTGACACTATTCCTTACCTCCGGCCGGAAAAGTTTTCTGATCTGCTCATCTTCTATTGCCACAACATGCTCAGGAGCAATACGAATACCACCGGTGAGATGAACTTCCTCCCCCGGGCAAGCTGCATATACAACGGGATGATCTTCAGAACCCGAATCCTGCGAATGTAATCTGAAAGTCTCAGAAAGAGAATATGTTCCTCCCCGCAGATAAACGGTGACAGACCTTTCGGGATGTTCCTTCCGTATTTCCCTGACCAGATCACGGGCACGGAAAAGTGTAGCAACAGGACTTCCCCTGGTACCGGCATTATCATCACTTCCTTCCGGAGAGAGGTAAATATCCCCGCTTCGTGTACAGGACAATCCCCAAAAGGCAACAAGAATAACTGCCCATATTTTCATAATCCAATTCATTTTAAAAACTCTTCCCGTTGCGGCGTAAATACATCCATAATCACTGCTTCTTCCAGAGCCAGGACTCCATGAGGCACCTCCGGCCCTGCATAGAAACTGTCGCCGACCGTAAGGATTTCTTTCTCTCCGTCGATCTCCACTTCGAAAGAACCTTTCAGTATATAACTCACCTGTTCATGAGGATGGGTATGTACATAACCTACGGCCCCTTTCTTAAAAAAGATCTTTACCATCATCATTTTTCCTTCATGTGCCAGGATCTTCCGGCTAACACCGTCACCCAGCTTTTCTTTTTTCACAGTTGCATCTTTAACAATCATTCTTCAATCTTTTTGGTTCATGGTGTTTCATTGTGCGAAAAGATATTTCTTTGTGCGATAGACATTGCAAGGAAGAGCGCAGCGATGCCGAAGCAATCTCATTCAATTTACTTCAATACTATCTTTCCCAGCCCTGCATCCAACACACAGCGTTCTCCTTTCTCCAGGGATATTTCCTTTTGGAGATCACCATACCGCACGATCACTTTTCCTGTTTTCCCGGCAAGGATCACCACCTGCTGCAGGTTGTGATCTCTCCATGTGATATCCACCGTATAATCCCCCCGTGCTTTGAGGCCTTTCACCTTACCATGGTCCCAGGCCGGTGGCAGAGCCGGGAGAATACGGATCGTACCTCCCCATGATTGCAACAACATACCGGCAATACCGGCAGTACCCCCGAAATTCCCGTCTATCTGAAAAGGCGGATGAGTATCGAAAAGGTTTGACAAAGTTGATCTCTTAAACAGCAACAACAGATGCTTATAAGCTTCCTCCCCCATCTGCAAGCGATCATAAAAATTAATGATCCAGGCACGGCTCCATCCCGTATGTCCCCCGCCGTGGGAGAGCCGGCGTTCAATGGTCTTTTTGGCCGCTTCAAACAGCTCCGGCTCACCGGGGTTGATCTGATGCAGAGGATAAAGCCCCAGGAGATGGGAGATATGACGATGCCCGGGCCAGGGCTCCTCATAATCTCTGATCCATTCCTGAAGGGTCCCGTCTTTCCCGATCCGGAACGGAGGCATACGCTTCATGGCGGCCTCAATACTATCACGCAAACCCCGATCTGTTCCCAACACCTCCGATGCTTTTATATAATGATCGAACAATCCTTTGATGATTTCAATATCCATGGTAGCCGCATAGGTCAGTTTTGCTTTTTTCTTTGTGCCGGGAAGATAATAAGCATTTTCAGGCGAGCTGGAAGGAGCTGTCACCAGATATCCCCCGGGTCCTTCGATCAGAAAATCCAGGACAAAACGGGCCGCTCCCTTCATCAAAGGATAAGCCACTTTCTGCAGATAGACTGTATCAAGGGTATACGCATAGTGCCGCCAAAGGGAAAAAGTCATCCACGGCCCGTCCATAGGGGTGAGCCCCCACGGACCGTCGGCAACGCCGGTGCGGCCGAAAGCATCGGTAAGATGATGGAATGTCCAGCCACGGGCCCCGTACATCTCCCGGGCGGTGCGTGACGCCGGGGTCCTCAACTTCTCCATAAAATGACTCAGCGGCGCCACACACTCCGGCAGGTTGGTGATCTCGGCCGGCCAATAGTTCATCTGCAGGTTGATGTTGGTATGAAAATCGGCATTCCACGGGGCCTTGAACTTATCATTCCATATCCCCTGCAGATTGGCCGGTAACACGCCTGGAGCACGCGAGCTCCCCATCAACAGGTACCGTCCATACTGAAAATACAACGCAGCAAAAGAAGGATCCGCTTTACCCTCCTTTACGGCAGCCAGTCGCCGGTCTGTGGGTAAGGAGGATACTTCCGTCACGGGCAGCTCCAATCTGACCCTGTCAAACAGGGAAGCATGCTCCCTGATGTGATCCGCATACAACCGTTCATAATCCTGCTGCTCCGCCTTCTCCAGAATATTCATACATTGCTGTTGTGGATCAACAGTCCTGTCGAAACCCAGGGTCTCCGGATCATAATCAGTCTTGATCGTAAGAAAAATAATGGCCTCTTTGGCGCCTGCAATCTTCAGGGTTGTATCTTCGGCTGTCACACTTCCTTTCTTTGCCACCACCTTCAGGATCCCGGCAAAACGCATATGTCTGCCACCGGGACCCTGTTGCGGATCCGGAGGGTCAATGATCTGTCCCGTCATCACCAGCGTATGGCTTCCGTCGGTACGCACTTCCGCATCGCGTGTCCTGGTAAGGGCCACACGACAATCTATTGTACCGGGCCCTTCCACCCGGGTACGTATCACCATTACGTCGGCAGGCAAGGAGACAAACACTTCACGAACATATTTCGCCTTTCCCTCTCTCCACGTTGTCCTGGCCACCCCCGTTTCCAGGAAAAGCTCCCGCATATAATCGGTCACCGGAGCGGAACTGTCGGAAAAGAGATAGAGGTCTCCGGCTGTCTGGTAAGACCGTACCCGGGGAGGTGTTCCGAGAAAACACTTTGCCACCAGATCCGTAGCCTCTTCCACTCTCTCCTCCAGTAAAAGCTTTTGCAATTCACGCAGATGGGATAAGGCTTCCGGGTTGTTGTTGTCAAGAGGTTGACCAGCCCATATACTTTCTTCATTAAGCTGTATCCTCTCCCGTTGTGGATCCCCGAAAACCATGGCTCCCAACCGGCCGTTGCCCAGCGGCAAAGCCTCCAGCCATTTTGTCGCCGGCTGCTCATACCATAAACGCATGTCCGGCTGCTGAGGGGAAACTTCCTGTTTTCTGGTACAGTAAAAAAGAAAGAGAAAAGAGAGAAGAGCAATCAGATATTTTTTCATGTCGCTCTAAATTAATTAATTTAATTCAGGATAAAAAAAAATTTGAATATCTACATAGCTAAAGTCAATCGGCCAGAATGATCCCCGAATAAGGTATATCATGAATATGATTATGGGATATCCGTTCTGTCAGGGTGTCTCCCGGTTTGTGTAAGTGTCTCCATATTCTGATCTGATTCCATTTCCAAATTACAGATAATCCGCTTTCGGCCGATAATAATGCTAAATATCAGGTATAAAATCCCTTTTTCACGAATATCATGTTATTGCTTCGATAATGCGGCATGTGTCAACGTTTCAATATTCACATCCCCGTTCTCTATTCTGTGCTGCATAAGCTTTTCGGTGTATGGCATGGGATACTTTCCCTTCAGCCAGTATTTGTATGCATTATACACCTTCTCAATTCTGGTGATGTATTTATTCCTGGGCATGACTTCTCCTATCTTTGAGGTCTTATACGGCGGATTCAGGATGGCCTGTGCATTCCATTCGGCACCCATCAGGAGTCTGGGAATATTTTCCCCGTCGAATTTCATTTCATACATGTTGATCCCCTGATGCCGGAGTAGTTCGGCACAGTCAACCAGTTTCCTGAAAGTAAGATTCATATGTCCGATATCTCCTCTGTTTGTGCGGTTGATCTCCATGTTCTCCCCCGTACCGTATTTCAGGGACAACTGGATCAGGTTTACCGGTTTTCCGAAAAACTCTCGTGTCTGACGGGCTTTCGACAGATTTTCTTCCCGTGTGTTGGCGGTCGCAGGATCTTCTGTGCCGAACATAGGTTCCACCAAAAGCCGGTATCCGGACTCAAAGAGGCTTTTGTCATTTTGATATACTCCTATGGACATCCGTGCCAGGGCTACCATGGCGTTCTGATTCTGACAACAAAAAGGGCTGGCGGCAAAACCCTGCCATGCAAGTGCAAGTCTTTTCAGTATCGCGACAAACCCGTCAAAACGAGTGATCTCTTCCTGCGTCCATCCGGCTGCCCCGTTCCTGTAATAACGGATGATCTCGGCTGCCGAAAGCCAGGGAAGGAGTGCGTTGTCCGTGTGCAGGTTTTTATAAACATCCACCGTCCAGATATCTTTACATGTGTTTCCCCAGGCATTGAGGATTTCAATGGCTTTGGCGGCATATTGCGGGTCTTCTGTAACAACCCACTGCAGAGCATGATAATAGGCCGCGAGACCGTCGTTGTCAAAAGCCTTCCGTTCATCCCTGTTTTTCATTATGATCATCTCTTTGGGTGAAGGAGTATAATCCAGGCCTGCCAGTGGAGACTTTCTCAGCAATGCCCACCCTTCTTTCATCCTGTGCGGATCCGGTCCGTTCACCACTGACCTGATCCTCTCCAGCTCTTCTTCCGAATTCATGATCCCCGGATGACTGAATTCACCCTCCCATCCGGAAACCACAACAACAAGATCATTCAACAGGTTATAATCTTCAAACGTATAGGGCGGCACTCTTGCCTCAATGGTGAAGACATGTGTTCCGGGCGTCGCAACCCACTTATGGGGACTGGTCCAGTTTACAAGCACCCCGTCAAGCCAATGTTTTACGCGGAGTCCTTTCCTTTCCGGATCGATCATGATCTTCGGTTCTCTGACCTCAAAGGTAAAGGTGATGGTATCGCCCGGATCCGCCTCTATTTTGTCGGCCCAGATCATCACCACCGGAATACTGTCTCCTTTGATAAGTCCCTTCGCTGGGTCATCCGATTTGACAATCCTGCATGAACGGGCCGTATCGACAAAACAGCCTTTCAGATAATCGGGTTCCGTATTGTAGATCCCGGGATAAAGAGAGGCTTTTTGCTTTTTCGTACTACTTACCATTCCCTTTCCTATCTTCTTCCCGTCCACCATTACCGGCGGGTTGATCTCAAAAGTCCCTGCATCGCGGTCAATGGTTACAGTGGTTCCGTCGGAGAAGGTGGTTCGCTCTTTCCGGAAAGTATCATCCAGGAATTCGTGACCGGTCATCTCCAGCAGGGCCACCCTTTTATGGAATGCCAGGATCAGCTTCAGCATATCCCAGTCTACAGGTTTTCCGCCCGGTTGTCCTATCCATGGAAAACCTCCGTTCAACAAACATCTTAACGGATCGCCCCGTCCCCCGGAGGGAGTCATGATCGCATCATGATAGACGAGGTTGAAGAGCGGAATGGAGATCACACTCCCTTCATTGCCGTCACTGGTATAATCCACATACGGAATGATCCAGTCGGCACCGTCTTCGGTCCCGGTCACGCCGAGGTTGTTACGGACCCAGTTAAACATCATCGCGCGGTATTTCAGGCTTTGTGTGCGGGTAAGCGGATGTTCCGGCGTCCAGTCTTCGGTGGGCGGCACATATCCAAACACATCCAGATAGGTGCCGGTGAGATGGATCCCGTGATCTTTCATGGCCGTATAGTTCTTTATCAGATGACCCAGTCCGAAACGCGGATTCAGATATGCCATCTTTCCTCCTCCCCAGAAATCCATTACCGGCATGGTGCCTTCCTTCCATCCAAAGAAACGGCTGCCGGGAAATGCCGTGGGGACAGTAACGGAATCTTCTTCATGTATAGCCAACTCCGGATCAAAAGAGGCAGCATTAAAATAGTAATCCCGGTACTGATCATGGATGCCGCAGGTATATCCCAGTTCATGGCAGGTCTCTGTCCACTCTTTCATGCCTTCCCAGCCTCCGGCAGGCGGAGCGGGAGGGAGTGCATCGGGATGCCGCATATTATAACCATACGTGGGCCATCCGCAGAGGGTGGCATGAAGACGACCCACCCCTTTTGCCTTCAGCTCACGTAACTCCTGAGCCAACTGATCAAAAGTCATCAACCCGTAATCTTTCTCCGGGTCGTAATGTTGTCCTGCCGGCTTGCTTTTGAGCACCGGCAGTGCCCGCAATGACTTCCCCGTGATCAGGGCATATTGCCGGTAATGCGGTGCCCCGATCAACTTCTCTACCAAAGGGTTGCGTGCAATCTTCTCTTTCAGTGAAACGAACTGCCCGATATCCTGAACATATTTCCGGTA
>CAZYQV010000022.1:0-13544 GCA_964649775.1 uncultured Rikenellaceae bacterium | reverse complement strand
GGTCGGAGCGGTGGGGGCGGTGCGGACCGTGATGATCACGGTGTCCTCCCCGTGGCGGCTCCTTATAGCCTTCGGGCTTGGGCAGCAGCACTTTTCTTGAAAGCTTCATCTTGCCGTTCTTCTCGTCCTGGCCGATCAGCTTCACCTCGATCTCGTCACCCTCTTTCAGGATGCCGTCAAGGTTCTCCAGCCGTCGCCACTCCACCTCCGAGATATGCAGCAGACCCTCCTTGCCGGGCATGATCTCCACGAAAGCGCCGAAAGGCACGATCGACTTGACCACTCCCTTGTAGGTCTTGCCCACCTCGGGCAGGGCCACGATCTCGTTGACACGCTCGACAGCAGCATCGATGGCTTCCTTGTTCTCGCCGTAGATATCCACCACGCCCACCTCGCTGATCTCCTCGATCACGATGGTGGTGTTGGTCTCACGCTGTATCTCCTGGACGATCTTGCCGCCGGGGCCGATCAGCGGACCGATCATCTCTTTCGGGATGGTCATCTGAACGATGCGCGGTGCATGCGGCTTCAGGTCGGGACGCGGCTCCGCGATGGCCTCTTTCATGATGCCCAGGATATGCAGCCGGCCGGCTTTGGCCTGCTCCAGCGCTTTCTCCAGGATATCATAAGAGAGCCCGTCCACCTTGATGTCCATCTGTGTGGCGGTGATCCCGTCCGTCGTGCCGGCCACCTTGAAGTCCATATCTCCCAGATGATCCTCATCACCGAGGATATCGGAGAGCACGGCATATTTGTCACTCTCTTTGTCTTTGATCAGCCCCATGGCGATGCCGGAGACCGGCTTTTTGATCTGTATGCCCGCATCCATCAGCGCCATCGTCCCGGCACATACCGTAGCCATCGACGAGGAGCCGTTCGACTCGAGGATGTCGGAGACCACGCGTATGGCGTAGGGGATCTCTTCCTCGGGGGGCAACATGTTCTTCAGGGCCCGGTGGGCCAGGTTACCATGACCTATCTCGCGGCGGCTCACACCCCTGTTGGGACGGGCATCACCGGTCGAGAAAGGCGGGAAGTTATAGTGCAGCACGAATTTCTCCGTCCCCTGTACCAGCACCTCGTCGATGATCTTCTCATCCAGCTTGGTGCCCAGCGTCACCGTCGTCAGCGACTGTGTCTCACCCCTCGTGAAGAGGGCCGAGCCGTGAGCCGCCGGCAGGAAATCAGCCTCGCAGGTGATGGGACGTATCTCATCCAGGCTGCGGCCGTCGAGACGGATGCCCTCGTCCAGGATCAGACGGCGTACCGCCTCCTTGTGCACATCATGGAAATAACGCTTCACCAACTTCTCCACCTCTGCACGCTCCTCCTCGTCATACTGCTCCAGGAAAGCATCTCGGATCTTGTCAAAAGCTTCCGAACGCTCGTGCTTGTCGGGGATGGCCTGACGGGCCACCTCATATACCTTGTCGTAAGTCTCTTTCCACACTTTCTCTTTCAGCGCCTCGTCTTCCACATCCCCCTCATACTCGCGCTTCACGATGCCCAGGTCTTTCATCATCTCCTCCTGGACAAGGCACTGTTTCCTGATGGCCTCATGGGCGAACTTGATCGCTTCCAGCATCTCTTTCTCCGACACCTCTTTCATCTCACCCTCCACCATCATGATGTTGTCCTTGGTGGCACCGACGATGATGTCGATGTCACACTCCTCCACCTGCGAGAAAGAGGGGTTGATGATGAACTCGCCGTTGAGGCGTCCCACACGCACCTCGGAGATCACCTCCTGGATGGGCACGTCGGAGACAGCCAGGGCTGCCGAAGCAGCCAGACCGGCCAAAGCATCGGGCATGGTGTCCTTGTCGGCCGAGATCAGATTGATGTTCACAAAAGTATCGGCATGATAATCGTCGGGGAACAGAGGCCGCAACACACGGTCTACAAGACGCGCGATCAACACCTCGTAATCGGAAGGACGCGCCTCCCGCTTCATGAACCCTCCCGGGATGCGCCCCAGGCTGGCAAACTTCTCTTTGTAATCCACTGACAAAGGCATGAAATCCACATCTTCCCTCGCCTCTTTGGCGCTCACCACCGTGGCGAGCAACATGGTGCGGCCCATACGCAGCAACACGGATCCGTCGGCCTGGCGGGCCAGACGCCCCGTCTCCAGCACGATCTCACGACCGTCACCCAGATCTATCGTTTTTGTATAAATATTTGACATTGTGATTTTTAAATTAAAAATATTGCAGATAAAAACTTTACAAAAAAAGGCAATCGGTAACAATTGCCTCCCTTTGCTTTACTTCCTGATCTTAAGATCTTTGATAAGACTCCTGTACCGCTCGATGTCTTTCCGCTTCAGGTAATCCAGCAGACGACGCCTTTTCCCCACAAGCTTCAGCAACGAACGCTGGGTAGAATAATCTTTTTTGTTCTTTTTCAGATGTTCCGTCAGATGAGCGATCCGGAAGGTGAACAACGCGATCTGTCCTTCCACCGAGCCCGTATCACTGGGCGACTTCCCGTACTTTTTAAAAAATTCCTGTTTCTTTTCCGTCGTTAAATACATTTCCTTTATGATTCGTTAAACGTTTTTTTATTAAGCCATTGAACCCTTATCAAAAGATTTGCAAAATTACAGTTTTTTTTAATTAAACCAACAATACAACGGATTTTTCTTTCCCGCGACCGCAGGTAAGCTTATTCGCAAATCTCAAATCCTCAATCTACATTCTAAATTCTTCCAGCTTCGAGCTTCAAGCATCAAGCATCGAACTTCCTCACGCTTCTCCCGTCTTGAGGATCTTCTTCATCAGCCGGATCTGTTCGGGGCTGCCCAGCACGAAAAGTTTGTCCGTTTTTTCCAGCACCACATCCGGATCGGGGTTGAAGAGATAGTCTTCGTCCTTTTTCATGCCGATAATATTGGCTCCCGACTTGTTGCGTATGCCCAGCTCGCGGATCGATTTCCCGTCGAACAGCTCACACATCTCCTCGCAGGAGATCTCTTCAAGGTTCACATCCGACGAGCTCTGCAGCATGATCTTTTCCAGGAACTCCACCACGTCGGGCTGCACCACCAGCTTGGCCATGCGCTGTCCGCCGAGACGGTCGGACATGATCACGTTGGTGGCTCCGGCACGTTTCAGCTTTTTCTCCGTTTTCTCATCCGAGGCCCTGCTGATGATCGTCAGATGACCGTTGAACTGCGAGGCCGAGATAACGATCAACAGGTTGTCGGCATCGTTGGGCAGGGTGGTGATCAGTGCCGAGGCTTTCTCCACCCCCGCCTCCAGCAGGCTCTCCTCATGGGTGGCATCCCCCTCGATCACCAGGAAATCCCCTTCGTCCTCGATCGCCTCCAGTTTGAGAGGATCATTCTCGATGATCACGAACTCCCGGCCGTGATCCCTGAGCTCACGTGCCGCTTGACGGCCGTTGCGCCCATATCCGCAAAGTATTACATGTTTGTCCAATTTCTCTATCTTTCTTTTGATCTTTCTTACCAGAAAAGCATTCCTGAAAATTCCGTCCAGCAGGTACCTTGTGAGGTTCGAGATGGCAAAAACAAAGATACCAAAACTGGAGATGATCAGCAAGATGGTAAAGATCTTGCCGGGGTCGCTCAGCGGTCTCACCTCACGGTAACCCACCGTAGAGATGGTGATCACCGTCATGTAGAGGGCATCGATAAAAGAATATCCCTCCAGCAACACGAACCCCGCAACCCCGAAAAAGATCAGCGCCACCAGCAGGATCATCGCCCACCGCAGGGAGTGGATGCTCCCCTCCATCTCTGCCGTCAACTTCCTTTGTGCCACATCAACTCTTTTTTTCCGTGATGATCTTCATCCCGATGCCACACGCCAGGCACCGCCCTTTGTTACAATAATCTTTTTTCAGCCGGATAAGCGCCTGCGAATAAAAGGCACTCTCCGCCCGTATGCCCGTCGTCTCCCACCGGCGGATGACCGCATTCTTCTCCGGCGGCAGGGCCTCCAGGATCTCCAGCGCCCGTTCGCGGTACTCCTCCCGGTCATTCACCACACCGTAAATAAAGTAAAAAGGAACGACAATATTGATAAGAAGAAGATGAAAAGCCTGTTTGCCGAAACTTTTTTTCTGTTTCCGGGAGGGTTTGTTGAAAAGATAATGATCCTCCCAGTAGCCGTCAAGGGTGATCCGGAAGAGGGGCTCCAGCTGTTTCAGGTCGGGCGTGCGTATGACACGGGAAAAGACGTTCTCCTGCTGATGGATGAAACGGGCGAACTCGGCCAGCCGGATGGCAGGGAAGGCGGAGGGACGCATGCGCATCTGCCGCCACAGATGACCTTCGATAGGAGTGAGGGAGAATTTCTGACGGAGGTAGTGATACTCCTTCTTCAACCTTTCATAATAATCATCCCCGAAAATCTCGGTGTCCAGCAGTCCCGCCTGTCCGAAGAGAAGAGCCTCCACCTGAGGTAGCTGATCACGGTGGCGGGCCAGCCATTTCAGGGGCAGGGATCGGGCGGTCAGGTAAAAGGGACGGGCGTTGGCCTGCAGACCGAAGCCCCGCGCCAGATGACGGTACAGGACCTCCTCCCAGTCGCCGGCGGTCTCTTCGAGATCGTCCCGGATGGCGGCAGCATGCTGCTCCAGGCGCTCCACCACCACCCGGCCCAGCCAGTGCTTGACGACAAAAGGATCGACGCGGTGCAGGTCGCGGCTGCAGGGCACCCACGCCCGCTGCCGCTGCAGCGCCTCGTAGTTGCGTAGCAATGCCGCATCCCAGCGCAATATCACCTGCGGGACCGTCTCGCCGTTGCTGCGCCGCACCTCATCATCCTGCTGCGCCACCACATGCAACACCACCTGATCGTAACGGGGATCATGATAATGCCCGTGGGCATACCAGTCGGACGAGCGCAGATGGATCTCCACATGCCCCACCCACAGCACACCACCGATCTTCACCTGCGCCTCCAGAAAATCGGGTCCGTCGTGATCGTTCGGAAGACCGGGATGAAGCACCTCTACCTTTTCTCCTGCCGTCGTCGTCAGCGCGCCGGCAGGGAAAAGTTTCTGTTGCCAGACGAAATGTAAAAACTCCTCTCTCACGACCAGCAGGGTTCAGAGGATGCCTTTCTCCCGCAACAACTGCTCCATCTGTTCCTGTAACTCCTTCGCCTTGGCAGCAGCGACCGAGGCAAAGTCACGCCCGCCGCCGGCATAGATAATGCCTCTCGATGAGTTGACCAGCAGGCCACAGCGGTCGTTCATGCCGTAACGGGCCACCTCCTCCAGACTGCCTCCCTGCGCTCCCACGCCGGGCACCAGCAGGAAATGGTCGGGGACGATCTTGCGCACCCCGGCCAGCTTCTCGGCACGCGTGGCCCCCGTGACGAACATCAGGGCATCGGGGGAGGCCCACCCTTTCGCCGTCTCCAGCACCTGCTCAAACAGATGCCGCCGGCCGTCGGAGAAGAACTGAAAATCATCCGCCCCGGGGTTGGAGGTCAGGGCCAGCAGGATGACCCACTTGCCGGGATATTCCAGAAAAGGCCCCACCGAGTCGTGCCCCATATAGGGAGCTACCGTCAGGGCATCCACATCCATCTCTTCGAAAAAAGCACGGGCATACAGCCGTGAGGTGTTGCCGATATCTCCCCTTTTGGCGTCGGCGATCACAAAGAGGGAAGGATCTTTCTCCCGTATATAGGCTGCCGTACGCTCCAGCGAACGCCACCCCGCAGCACCTTTCACCTCATAAAAAGCCACGTTGGGCTTGTAGGCTACAGCATAAGGGTATGTGGCATCAATGATCTGTCTGTTGAACTCAAAGACAGGATCCTCCGCCTCCAGCAAATGCTGCGGGATCTTTTTAATGTCCGTGTCCAGCCCGACACATAGAAAACTCCTCTTCGACCTGATCGAATGAAATAAACCGCCGGAATCCATCTCTCTCTTCCCGTTATTTCAAGCCGGCGACGATCTTGTTGAAGTTCTCCAGCGACTCTTTGATCTCAGGCATCGAACTTTTCCAGTGGTACTCGTACTCCACACTGAAGACACCCTTGAAACCCTGATCTTTCAATACCTGCAGCATGGCCGGCACATCAGAGATACCGGTACCCCAGGGCACGTCGTGCGCGTCACGGGATTTTTCGTTCAGGTCTTTGAAGTGCAGCGACTTGATGTGCCCGTCCAGTTTTTTCAGGCACTCGACGGGATCCAGCCCCGAACGTACCCAGTGACCCACATCAGCACACGATCCGATACGGTCGGAATGACCTTTGATGTAATAGAGCAACGTATCAGGATTCCAGTAAAAAGAGGGCTTGGGATGATCATGGATGCCGATGTTGATGCCATAAGCATTGGCAAGGCTGTCCACCAGGTCCAGCTGATCGGGCTTCGGCTCTGAGTTGATCGTCTCGATGCCCATCTCTTTGGCAAACTCAAACAGCTTGACCCAGTCCTCGTTGGTCTTGGGCGTGACCACACCGTAGTTGATCAGGGTGAGACCGTTCTTCTCCAGCAGATCCTTCATCGCCTGCCTTTCCTGGGCACTATTCGTAAAATTTGTGGTACCTTCATATCCACCTCCGATCTTCTGGCCCGGGAAAGCCTCCACATATTTCACACCCAGCTCCTTCATCTTCTCCAGCGCCTCGGCAAAAGTGTATTTATTAAAGGTCCAGCACTGAATGGCCACTTTCCATCCGAGGTCGGCGGGAGTGAGGGCGGCAGAGGTCTGCTCCTCCGCTTTCTTGGTATTGCCTGACTTACAGGAGTTCATGCCGGCAACCATCAGGGTCCCGGCAAGTATCAGAGAAATAAATAAATAACGTTTCATGGCATTAATTTTTTTGTTTGGTGAATGGTTTTATAAACGAATAAAGTTACTAAAATTTTCTTTCCGGTATACCTGATCTTTCCGGCGAGTAGCAGGCCGCTATATCTCACTCTCTTTCAGGCGCTCGGCGTTCTCAGCCATCTGCAGCTTGTCGATCAGTTCCCCTATCTCGCCGTTGAGGATCGACTGCAGGTTGTAGAGGGTCAGATTGATGCGGTGATCGGTAACCCGTCCCTGGGGGTAGTTGTATGTACGTATCTTGGCCGAACGGTCGCCGGTGGAGACCATCGTGCGGCGTTTCGAGGCTATCTCGTCAAGGTATTTCTGGTATTCGAGGTTGTACAGGCGTGTCCGCAGCTCCGACATCGCTTTCTCCAGGTTCTTCAGCTGTGATTTCTCGTCCTGGCAGGTGACGACGATTCCTGTGGGGATGTGTGTCAGCCGTATGGCCGAGTAGGTGGTGTTCACCGACTGGCCCCCCGGCCCGGAGGAGCAGTAGGTGTCTTTGCGGATGTCCTCGGGACGCACCTCCACATCGAACTCTTCGGCCTCGGGCAGCACCGCCACCGTCGCTGCCGACGTATGTACACGTCCCTGTGTCTCCGTCTGGGGCACCCGCTGCACACGGTGCACGCCCGACTCGTATTTCATGATGCCGTATACCCCGTCGCCCTTGATGGTGAAGACGATCTCCTTGTATCCGCCCACCGTGCCCTCGGTGAAACGGTTGACCTCTATCTTCCAGCCTTTGCTCTCGGCAAACTTCGAATACATGCGGAACAGGTCGCCGGCAAAGATGCTGGCCTCGTCGCCGCCCGTGCCGGCACGTATCTCCACCACGGCGTTCTTCCGGTCCTGCGGGTCAGTCGGCACCAGCAACAGCTTGATCTTCTCCTCCAGCGGCTCTTTCTGCGCCAGCCACTCCTCCAACTCCTGCTTGGCCATCTCACGCATCTCCCCGTCCTTCTCCTCGGCCAGCATCTCTTTGGCCGTCTCTATATTGCTCAGCAGGTCCCTGTACTCATTATACGCCTTCACCACCGGCTCCAGCTCCTTGTACTCCTTGTTCAGCCTGATGTAGCGCTTCATGTCCGACATGGTGTCGGGCTTCGTCAGCTCCTCACCCACCTCGTCGAAACGTTTCTTCACACCCTCAAGACGCTCAAGGATCATGTTCTTGCTCATAACACTCTCTTTGGTTTATCCGGGGACAAAGGTATAAAAAATCCTCCTCGCCGGGGCGGGAGCATCACTTCCCCCTCACGATCTCTCATACACCCACGAGCCGTCGCCGGTGGTGATGGTCAGCCGCCGTCCGGCACCTCCCTCCACATGCCCCACCACCCGCGCATCGATATGGTAGGAGGCAGCTATATCCATCACCTCCGCAGCACATCCCGGAGACAGGTAGAGCTCCATGCGGTGTCCCATGTTGAACACCTGGTACATCTCCTTCCAGGGGGTGCCGGAGCTTTCCCTGATATAACGGAAGACAGGAGGCACGGGGAAGAGGTTGTCCTTGACGACATGCAGGTCGTCGATGAAATGCAGCACCTTGGTCTGGCCGCCGCCGGTGCAGTGGATCATGCCGTGTATCTCCGGCCGCATCTCTTCCAGCACCTTTTTTATCACCGGCGCATAGGTGCGCGTGGGCGAGAGCACCAGCCGGCCCATATCGACGCCCTCCACCTCGGTGGGGTCGGTAAGACCGTACCTGCCGGAGTAGACCAGGTCGTCCGGGATAGCCGGATCCCATGCCTCGGGATATTTTACCGCCAGCTCATGACGGAAGATATCATGCCGCGCCGAGGTGAGACCGTTGCTGCCGATGCCGCTGTTGTAGCCCTGCTCATAGGTGGCCTGCCCGTAGGAGGCAAGCCCCACGATCACATCGCCGGCGGCAATACGGTCGTTGCTGATCACTGCAGCACGCCGCATGCGCGCCGTCACCGTCGAGTCGACGATGATGGTACGCACCAGGTCGCCCACATCGGCCGTCTCACCCCCCGTCGACCAGGCCTGCACCCCCTCGCCACGGAGAAAATCCAGGAAAGCCTCCGTACCCCGTATGACGGCGGCCACCACCTCGCCGGGGATCAGGTTTTTGTTGCGGCCGATGGTCGAGGAGACCAGGATGTTGTCCACAGCCCCCACACACAGCAGGTCGTCGATGTTCATCACCAGGGCATCCTGGGCGATACCCTCCCACACCGACAGGTCGCCTGTCTCGCGCCAGTACATGTACGCCAGCACCGACTTGGTGCCGGCGCCGTCGGCATGCATCAGGCTGCACCACGCCGGATCGCCGGCAAGCATGTCGGGGATGACCTTGCAGAAAGCTTTCGGGAAAAGCCCCTTGTCCACATGACGGATGGCAGCATGCACATCCTCTTTTTGCGAGGAGACCCCCCGGCGGGCATATCGTGACTGACCGGATGCCATAGCCTTATTTCTTCTCTTTGGTGGGATAGTCGGTGCGGATCACCTGGAACTCCGTGCGGCGGTTGATCTGATGACAGATCTCTTTCTCCTCCTCGGCGGAGAGCGAGTTGATGAAAGCATCATCCAGCACGGTACCCTCCTTCAGGAAAGGATACTGGGCAGCCAGCTTCTTGTCCACCACCTTGGGCTCCGACTCGCCATACCCTTTGGCAATAAGACGCTGGGGATCGATGCCCTTGCTGATCAGATAATCCACCACCGCCTGGGCCCTTTTCTGGGAGAGCTCCATGTTGTACTGCTCCGAAGCACGCGAGTCGGTATGCGAGCGCAGCTCGATGGTGATGTTGGGGTTGTCGTTGAGGATCTCCACCAGCTGGTCGAGGGCAACCATCGACTCGGGCCGCAGGTCCCACTTGCCGAAATCGTAGTAGATATTGGGTATCTCGATGGGCTTGGCGATGGATGCCAGCTGGATGGTCGTTTTCAGGTCGGTGCTCTTGTCCAGCCCTTTCGTGGTCTCCTTGCTCTTGCCGTTGAGGTACCCCTCCTTCGAAGCGATGAAGATATAGTCGGTGTTGGGCTTCAGCATGAAACGGAAAGTGCCTTTGCTGTTGGTGCTGTCCTGGATGATGGTGCCGTCGCTGCCGATGAGCTTCACCAGAGCCGCGGGGAGCAGCTCGTCGGTCTGCAGGTCACGCACCTGGCCTATGATGGAAAAACGCAGCGGAGGCAACACAAAAGCAAAGATATCATCCTTGCTGCGTATCTTGCGGGAGGAGCTGAGGAAACCCTTCATCTCCTCTTTCTGGATGATGATGCCGAAATCGTCGGCGGGAGAGTTGATGGGATAACGCATGTTCTCCACGTTCCACCGTCCGCCGTCCGTCTCGGTGGCACGGAAGATGTCCAGCCCGCCCATGCCGGGCCAGCCGTCGGAAGAGAAATAGAGCGTCTGGTCGTCAAACAGGAAAGGGAACATCTCATCCCCCTCGGTGTTGATGTCCGGACCCATGTTCTCCGGCTCACCCCACTCTTCGGAAACACTTCCCCGCGTCACCCTCCATATATCCTTTCCTCCGTAACCACCCCCTTTGTCGGAGACAAAATAGAGGGTCAGGCCGTCGCCGGAGACGGCAGGATGAGCCTCTACCAGACTGTCGGCCACCAGGTTGAGCGCCTCGGGCTCACCCCACTCCTCCCCGTCTTTCTGCGTCACCATGATCCGGCATCCCATCGTGCGATGCTTGGCCATCTCACAACGGGTGAAATACATCGTATTGTAATCCGAGGTGAACGAGGGGGTACCCTCCTCAGCCTCCGTGTTCACCGGCTTGTCGAGCGGCACCGGCGTACTCCATTTGCCTTTGTGATCCTGTTTGGTGACGAAGATATCCGAGAAATTCTGGCCCGTGGCCCCGTGGATCTGCTTGCCCGTGGCATCATCCCGCGAAGAGGTGAAATAGACCACCTGGTAATCATCCCGGGCATAAGCCGGGGAATAGTCGTCGTCGCTGGTGTTGAACAGACGCATGTTCTCAATGACATACCCCACAGGGTTGTCCATCCATTCGAGCGACCGCTCACACGCCTTGATACCCTCGGCACTGCGCGGGTCGTTGGGCACCAGCTGCCGGTATTTGTTGAACTCCTCGATCGCCTCCTTATACTTGCCGTTTTTCATCATCTGCTGCGCATAGTAAAGGATCGCCACAGGATCGGGATATTTTTTCTGGATGGCTTTCTTGTACCACATCTCAGCCCGCACCGGCTGATTGATGATCCGGTAACACTCGGCGATCTTGAACACGATGGAGGTCTTCAGCTCCTTGTTCTTTATTGTGGAATAAGCGTCCTTATAAAGATCAATGGCATCGTAATACTCCCCCGCAGCAAAAGCCTCATCGGCATGGAGGATCTTCTTCTTCTGTCCGTGCACCGCCGGAGGCAGAACCATCAAAGCAAGCAATATGATAACGATCGTTCTCATGATACAGCCTTACAACGAGGTTATAAATGTAAATATTTTTTCAGCCAAAAAAAAAGTTGCCCTGAAAAACAGGGCAACTCCTTGCTTAACCATAAAACCAACAGATACGGATAAAAACGCAACTGTCTTTTTTTGCACCCGTTACCGGGTAAAGAGCATCTCACGATATTTGGGCAGCGGCCACAGCTCGTCATCCACCACACGCTCCAGCTTGTCCACATGATAACGGATCTTGTCGAGGTAGGGACGTACCGTCTGATCATATTTGTAAGCTTTCTCGATCTCATCCTCTATTTTGTTGGCTACCTTGCGGGCCTCCACCATCTCATACACCATCTCTTTGATCACCGTCACATGGGAGGAGATCTCTTTGATCAGCTCAAGCCTGTCGCCGGCCTGCTCATGAAACTCTTTCTCGGAGAAGATCTCCTTCAGACCCCTCACGTTCTCGATCAGCTTGTTCTGATACTGGACCGCCGTGGGGACGACATGGTTGATCACCAGGTCACCCAGCACACGGGCCTCGATCTGTATCTTCTTGGTGAATTTCTCATATTCCACCTCTACCCTTCCTTCCAGCTCACGCTCGGAGAAGATGCCGTTCTCGATGAACACCTTTTTGGCCTGGTCGCTGAAGTAGGTGGCCAGCGACTCGGGCACACTGGTGATGTTCGTCAGACCCCGTTTTTCGGCCTCTTTCCTCCACTCGTCGCTGTAGTTGTCCCCCTCGAAGAGGATGTTCTTCGATTCCTTGATGATCTTGCGAAGCACCTGGAAGATGGCCTCGTCTTTCTTGAGCCCTTTCTTCCTGATCAGGGCATCCACATCCTCTTTGAAAGCTTTCAGCTGACAGGCCAGGGCGCTGTTGAGGACGATCATCGGCGCGGCACAGTTGGCGCCCGAGCCGACGGCCCTGAACTCAAAACGGTTGCCCGTAAAAGCAAAGGGGGAGGTACGGTTGCGGTCGGTATTGTCGAGCAGGATCTCGGGGATCTTGCCTATGCCCAGTTTCAGCTCGGTCTTCTTCTCGGGCGACATCTTGGTGGCCGGCACATTCTCCACCAGGTCGTCAAGGATCCTGCTCAGGGTGCTCCCCAGGAAGATGGAGAGGATGGCCGGCGGAGCCTCGTTGGCCCCCAGACGGTGGGAGTTACCGGCCGTCAGGATACTGGCACGCAGCAGGTCCTGGTTGTCGTACACCATCTTCACCACGTTCACCAGGAAGGTGAGGAACTGCAGGTTGCCCTTGGGGTTCTTGCCGGGAGAGAGCAGGTTGACACCCGTGTCGGTGGCCAGCGACCAGTTGTTGTGCTTGCCCGAGCCGTTGATGCCGGCAAAAGGTTTCTCATGGAAAAGGATCTGGAAGTTGTGACGCCGTGCCACACGTTTCATCACATCCATGATCAGCTGGTTGTGGTCGTTGGCCAGGTTGACCTCCTCGAAGATGGGAGCGCACTCGAACTGGTTGGGAGCCACCTCGTTATGACGCGTCTTCACAGGGATGCCCAGCTTGTAAGCCTCGATCTCGAAATCCTCCATGAAAGCTTTCACCCGCTCGGGGATCGAACTGAAATAGTGGTCGTCGAGCTGCTGGTCCTTCGACGACTGGTGCCCCACCAGCGTGCGGCCCGTGAGGATCAGGTCGGGACGGGCATTGTAAAAAGCCTCATCCACCAGGAAATACTCCTGCTCCCATCCCAGGGTGGCATATACTTTTGAAACATTCTTGTCAAAATAATGACACACATCCACGGCGGCTTTGTTCAACTCGCTGAGCGCCTTCAGCAAAGGAGCCTTGTAGTCGAGCGCCTCCCCCGTATAGGAGACGAAGACCGTCGGGATACAGAGGGTGGTGCCCACCAGGAAAGCAGGTGAAGAGACATCCCAGGCCGTATACCCCCGCGCCTCAAATGTGTTGCGGATGCCCCCGCTCGGAAAACTCGAAGCATCCGGCTCCTGCTGCACCAGCAACTCCCCGGCGAAATTCTCCACCGGCCCGCCGAAATCACCGAACTCAATGAACCCGTCGTGCTTCTCGGCCGTCCCGTCCGTCAGGGGATGGAACCAGTGCGTATAATGCGTGGCACCATTGTCAATGGCCCAGTCCCTCATCCCCGCAGCCACCTGGTCGGCCATCTTGCGATCAATGTGATCGCCTTCACTGATCGCTTTCTTCACCGCCCTGTAAGCATCCTTGGATAAATATTTTTCCATCTTGACCAGGTCGAACACCTTGGTCCCGAAATAGACCGTCACCTCATTCGAGGGAGCCTCCACTGTCCTGGGTTGCCTTTTCAATACCTCCTGAAA
>CAZYQV010000021.1:0-7273 GCA_964649775.1 uncultured Rikenellaceae bacterium | reverse complement strand
GGCCGTCCCCTTATCATCGGCGGAATAAACATTCCTTATCATCTCGGCACCCTCGGCCATTCCGACGGAGATGCCCTCCTCCATGCCGTCACCGACGCCCTTCTGGGCTCCCTCGCCCTGGGAGACATCGGCGAACATTTTCCCGATGATGACCCTGCCTGGAAAAACCAGTCCAGCCACATCTTCCTGGAGAAAGCAGCTGCCCTCGTCAGTGAGAAAGGCTTCGCGATCGCCAACATTGACACCATCGTGATCCTCGAAAAACCGAAACTGAAACCTTTCATCCCCGAAATACGTGAAAATATGGCACGGATTTTGAGCATCGGCGTGGACATGATCTCCGTCAAAGCCACCACACACGAAAAAATGGGATTTGCCGGGGAAGAAAAAGGGTGGGCTTGTCATGCCCTGGTTTTGGTCCAAAAAGAAAAATAAAATGATCCGTACCATCCGCTCGGAAAAAGAGTTTGAAGACCTGAAGAAAAAAGAAGGTGTTCTTTTTTATTTCTCACACGAAGAATGCAATGTGTGTAAAGTACTGAAGCCCAAGATCCACGACATGCTATCGGATCATTTCCCCGGCATGGAGATGTGTTATGTGAATGTCAGGGAGCTGCCTGCCGTCGCCGGGCAGGAGTCGGTCTTTGCCGTACCTACCATCTCCGTGCTTTTTGACGGCAGGGAATTCATCAGGAAAAGCCGCAACATCGGCCTGCAGGAACTGTATGAACAGATCAGCCGGCCCTACTCCATTTTGTTCGAGAACTGATCCCTTTACCGGGTATATTGCGCAATGACATGGTCGATGACCGCACCGTCATTGGCTGTGAAGGTAAAGATAATGGTGTTATGGTCGCCGGAGATCTCACCGGATCCTGAAAAAAGATATCCTCCTGCCTGTTGATCCTGCAGGGCGATCTCCAGACCGTTCACCGAGGCCGTCACAAAAGAGCTCTCCCCGATATTGTAAAAGTTGCTGATCTCGATCTTTACCGTATCTATCTGCGTGATATCGACATCATAATGCTGTGTTCCGTACAGCTGGCTGTTCTCCTCGACATGCCACGTACCGTTGAGGAGCAATCCTGTATTGTCCTCACTGCAGGCAGCAAGACCTGCGACCAACAGCAGGAGAACCAGCAGGTTCCGTATTTTCTCTCTTTTTTTCATTTCACTCTTCTTCCAGCACTCTCTCCAGCAGATCATCCTCCGCCCTGGCAGGTATCGTCACCTGCAGCAGGGGGGAGCGGGCCATCTCCCTGCGGATAGCGAACATGGCCTCTTTGTTGCGGGCCCAGCTGCGCCGGGCTATGCCGTTGTTCACATCCCAGAAAAGCATCTGCTCTATTCTTCTGTCCGCCTCTGTAGAACCATCAAGAACCATTCCAAACCCGCCGTTGATCACCTCTCCCCATCCAACGCCTCCGCCGTTATGGAGGGATACCCACGTGGCACCCCGGAAAGCATCGCCGATAACGTTCTGAACAGCCATATCTGCCGTAAAACGGCTGCCGTCATAAATGTTGGCCGTCTCCCGGAAAGGAGAGTCGGTGCCCGAGACGTCGTGATGGTCCCTTCCCAGCACCACGGGAGCCTTCAGGATCCCTTTTCTCACCGCCTCATTGAAACGTTTTGCGATCTTCACTCTCCCCTCACAGTCGGCGTAGAGGATACGTGCCTGTGAGCCCACCACCAGACGGTTATCCCATGCTTCACGGATCCAGTGGATATTGTCCTGCATCTGGTGACGGATCTGCTCCGGTGCTTCCGCAGCGATCTCCTCCATCACTGCGGCAGCCATCTCATCGGTCTTTTTCAGGTCTTCCGGATCGGACGAGGTACACACCCAACGGAAAGGACCGAAACCGTAGTCGAAGAAAAGGGGTCCCATGATATCTTCCACGTACGAAGCATAGCGGAAGGTGCCGTCGGGTCTGAAAATATCGGCACCGGCACGGCCGGCCTCCAGGAGGAAAGCATTGCCGTAGTCCCAGAAATACATCCCGCGGGCAGCCAGGGTATTGACAGCCTTCACATGCCTGCGCAACGATGCATGCACCTTCTCTTTGAAACGCTCCGGCTCATCGGCCATCATCCTGTTCGCCTCCTCAAAAGTAAGTCCTGCCGGATAATACCCTCCTCCGTACGGGTTGTGCAGGGAGGTCTGGTCCGACCCCAGCTCCACGGGGATGTCCCGCTCTGCCAGGGCCTCCCACAGGTCCACAATGTTCCCCAGGTAACCTATCGACACCGCTATCCTCTTCTCCCTCGCCTCCTGCATGCGCCCGATCACTTTGTCAAGGTCGTCATATAACTCATTCAGCCATCCCTGGTCATGCCTTTTTTGGGCAGCCGCCGGGTTCACCTCTGCGATCACCCCCACCGCCCCGGCGATCACGGCAGCTTTGGCCTGGGCACCCGACATGCCGCCCAGACCGGACGAGACGAACACCTTGCCCCGCAGGGTGTCCGACGTCCCCAGGGCTTTGCGCCCCGCGTTCAGCACCGTGATGGTGGTGCCGTGGACAATCCCCTGCGGCCCTATGTACATAAATGAGCCGGCCGTCATCTGACCATACTGGGTCACCCCCAGAGCATTGAAACGCTCATAGTCCTCCTGCGACGAATAATTGGGGATGACCATGCCGTTGGTCACGACCACCCGCGGCGCCTCGCGATGAGAGGGGAAAAGACCCAAAGGATGACCCGAGTACATCACCAGGGTCTGCTCGTCGGTCATCTCCGCCAGATATTTCATGGTCAAGCGGTACTGCGCCCAGTTCTGGAACACCGCTCCGTTTCCTCCGTAAGTGATCAGCTCATGGGGATGTTGCGCTACCGCCTCGTCGAGGTTGTTGCTGATCATCAGCATGATCGCTGCAGCCTGCACGGAACGGTGGGGATACTCCCCGACAGGACGGGCATAGATCCGGTACTTCGGCCGGAAACGGTACATGTAAATACGCCCGTAAGCGGCAAGCTCCCGGGCAAACTCAGGAGCCAGCTCCTCATGAAAACGTTCGGGGAAATACCGCAGTGCATTCTTTAACGCCAGTTTTTTTTCTTCCCGGGTCAGGATATCCCTCCGGCGGGGGGCATGGCTCACCGAAAGATCCCTCTCCACCGGCGGCGGCAGGGTGTCAGGGATCCCTGTCAGGATGTCTTTTCTGAATTCCTCTGCTGTCATTTCGTTCCGTTTTTCGTTCGTGGTATAAAGTTACGACAATCCTTTTACATTTCTGAAAAAGCAGGGGATTATTCCTTCACGCCCTGGCAAACTTTTTGCTATCTTTAAGCACGAAAAATTACCTTAAAACCAATAAACAATGAAAAACAAAAATACCTGGATATGGATCGGCGTTATTGTCGTTCTTATCTTGTTCATCGTCTCAGGATACAACAAGATGGTAAGACTTGACGAGAGTGTCAAATCGCAGTGGGCCCAAGTGGAGAATGTCTATCAGCGCAGGGCTGATCTGATCCCCAACCTGGTCAATACGGTAAAAGGATATGCCGATTTTGAGAAGTCAACACTCACGCAGGTCATCGAAGCACGTGCCAAGGCCACATCGGTACAGATCAACCCCGACAAGCTGGATCCTCAGTCGTTGCAGAAATTCCAGGCGGCCCAGGACCAGCTCAGCTCGGCACTGGCCCGGCTGATGGTGGTGGTGGAGCGCTACCCGGAGCTGAAAGCCAACCAGAACTTCCTGGAACTGCAGGCCCAACTGGAGGGGACGGAGAACCGGATTGCTACCGAAAGACGAAAATTCAACGAGGAGACACGCAAATACAACACGTACATCAAACGGTTTCCCACCGTCCTCTATGCCAGATTGCTCGGCTTCGAAGAGAAAGGCTACTTCAAAGCTGTGGAAGGCGCAGAGAAAGCTCCTGAGGTCAAGTTTTAAAACAAAAAGAATATGAAACCTTCCGACTTCTTTTCCGAAGAAGAAAAGAAAAAGATCGTCCGTGCCATTGAAGAGGCGGAAATGAACACCTCGGGTGAGATCCGTGTGCACATCGAGAAAGACTGCAAGACCGATGTGCTGGACAGGGCGGCTTACATCTTCGGGAAACTGGGAATGCACAAAACAGATCTGCGCAACGGTGTCCTTTTCTACCTGGCCCTGGAAGACCGCAAGTTTGCCATCCTGGGGGACGCGGGCATCAACAGGGTCACACCCGACGATTTCTGGGATAACATCAAAGAAGAGGTGCTGAAGCTCTTCCGGGAAGGGAAGATCGCCGACGGACTGGTAAAAGGGATCCTGATGGCCGGAGAAAAACTGAAAGAACACTTCCCCCATCAAAAAGATGATGTGAATGAACTCTCCGACGATATTTCCTTCGGGGATAAAATGGATGAAAAAAATGAATAAGCTGTATAAGATCACTCTCTTTCTCTCCCTGCTGTTGGCGGTTCCTTCCCTCTATGCCGGCGACTTCCCGGAGAAACCCACTCCTCCGCGGCTGGTCAACGACCTTGCCGGCTTTCTGACACAGCAGGAGAACAACCGTCTGGAGAGCAAGCTGGAACAGTTTGCCCGGGAGACCTCCACACAGATAGCCATCGCCATCGTTCCCGATCTTCATGGGTATGACCCTGGCGACTACGCTGCAAGGCTTGCCGAGAAATGGGGCGTCGGACAAAAAGGCAAGGAAAACGGTATCCTCATCCTCGTCAAACCCAAGACCCCCCAGAGCAAAGGGGAGGTGTTCATCGCCACGGGCTATGGACTGGAAGGGGCGGTGCCCGATGCCATAGCAAAACGCATCGTGGAAGCAGAGATCATTCCCGAGTTCAGAAAAGGCAACTATTATGCCGGCCTCGACAGGGCCGTGACCCGGCTGATGGAACTGACGCGCGGAGAATACACGGCCGAAGAATATCTGCAGAAAACCAAAAAAAAGGAGGAAGGCAGCATCTTTGCGCTGCTCATCCCCCTGTTCCTTTTCTTCCTCTTCTTTTTCGGCGGCAGTTCACGAAAAAGACGTCATGCCACCATGGGAGGGAACGTTCCTTTCTGGACACTGTTCTTCCTCGGAGGGGCCGGCCGTTCGGGCGGCAGTTTCAATGATTTCTCAAGCGGCAGCGGCAGCTTTGGAGGTTTCGGAGGTTTCGGCGGCGGGAGTTTCGGAGGTGGCGGCGCCGGCGGCAGCTGGTAACGCTCTCCCTATATGCTCTCCCATTTTCACAATGGTCTCCAGATGATTTGAGGTGTTTATCAGCAGGTCCTGATCGATCTCCACAACACCTTTTCTGAAGAAAAGGATCACCGTCGACCCGCCGAACCTGAAAAAACCTTTCTCCTCCCCTTTGACCACCCGGGGCCCCTGGCCGGTCTGAATGATAGACCCCACCATGGTAGCTCCCACCTCGGCCATGATCATCCTGCCAAAACGCTCGGAACGGATCACGGTGTAATCACGCTCGTTCTCACAGAGCAGCTCCACCTTTTTTCGCAGGGCCAGCGGATTCACCGAATAATAGGTTCCTTGGATATTCTTTTCATACAACACCGTGCCGTCGACCGGAAAATGGAAGCGGTGATAGTCCACCGGCGCCAGACGCACAATGATCATGCTCCCTCCTTCAAACTCCCCGGCCAGCAGGGAATCGTGCAGGAAACCCGCCAGATCGAAACGGTATCCCTTCACCACGAAATCCTGACGGGCGATATTGCTGTACGCCAGCAGACGGCCGTCAGCAGGCGACACCAGCACCGAAGGGTCGGGATCGACCGGCCGGGCCGAAGGCTTCAGCTGCCGGGTGAAAAAATCATTGAAGGTGGTGAAAAGAGTATCCCTGCAGATGGAAAGGTCAATGCCGTATTCCCGGACAAAAGGCCTGACCTTTTTTACCGACTTCGGCTTGTCCATCATCCTGCCGTATATCTCAGAGGCAAACTTTCTCTTCACCAGGGCATTCAGCGTAAGCTCGCCGGCGGGGTTCCCGTAGAGCCACAACAGCCACCTCTCACCGGGCACCTTCTCCTTCATCAGTTCTCCCGTGCTCCGGTCCACCACCTCAACAGGCTCCCTGTTCCCGGGCACGTATGTCACCACCAGCACCAGGAATACCGCCCCCAGGTAGAGGGCCAGTCTCTTATTGATACCCCTTTTCATATTACAAAGATACGATATTTCATCCGCCTTTCCGGCAGCAGAAACCCTGTCAGATGCTGCGGGAAGTATCAAAACCTTCCAAAAACTCTGCCAAACGCTGCAGGAATCTTCCTCCCAGGGCACCGTCGATGATACGATGATCATACGAGAGGGAAAGGATGACCAGATGACGTATCGCAATGGCATCCCCCTCCTGTGTCTGCACCACGGCAGGCTTCTTCAGGATGGCGCCGACGCCCAGGATGGCCGACTCCGGCTGGTTGATGATGGGCGTGCCCGTAAGGTTGCGGAAAGTACCGAAGTTGGTGACCGTAAAGGTTCCTCCCTGTATCTCATGAGGCTTCAGCTCCTTTTTGCGTGCCCGCGATGCCAGATCATTCACCTCCCGCGCCAGACCCGCAAGACTTTTTCTGTCGGCATCGTGTATCACGGGAACGATCAGGTTCCCGTCGGGCAAAGCCGTGGCCATGCCGATGTTGATATGTTTTTTACGCAGGATGTATTCCCCCTCCAACGAAACATTCACCATCGGCATCTCTCTGAGTGTCTGTGTGACCGCCTCAATGAATAGCGGCGTAAAAGTAAGCTTCTCCCCCTCGCGTCTGAAAAACTCATCTTTCACACGTTCCCGCCAGGCCACCATAGCCGTCACATCCACCTCAATGAAAGAGGTGACATGAGGAGCTCTCCTCACCGATTCGACCATGTGATCGGCAATGAGCCGCCGCACCCGGTCCATCTTTATCATCTCATGATCATCCCCGGGACCGGCAGAGGTGTCCTCCGGCGTTTCTTCCTCATTGCCTTCCGGAGGTTTGCTCTCCCGCTGTTTCCTTTTCGACAACCATCCCAGCACATCCTCCCTGGTGATCCTGCCGTTCACCCCGCTGCCGGTGATCTGCGCCAGCTCATCCTCACCGATGCCCTCCTCCCGGATGATCTTCCTGACCAGCGGCGAGAGGGACCTGCCGGCAGGACCCGCCGGTCGCGGTGCCACCTTGTCTTCCGCTTCCGTCCCCTTTTCCCCGGCACTCTCTTTCTCCGGCATCTTCAAAAGATCTTCCTGCACATTCCCGACACTGACAACACCTGCCTGCGTCTCCTCCGGGGCATTATCTTCCAGAAGCAACAACGGCGCACCCAC
>CAZYQV010000020.1:0-2935 GCA_964649775.1 uncultured Rikenellaceae bacterium | reverse complement strand
CGTCCTGTAGGTTTTTGCGAAAGCTTCGAGGATCTCATGGCCCTTTAAAATTGGGAAAGCCTGCGTAACCTCTTTGCCCAGCACATCTTCCTTGCGGATCCCTTCGAGTTTCTCCAGTGCCTTGTTCAGATCGGTGATGATGAACCGCTTCCCGTTGTCGGTTACCTTATACAGAATTACGCAGGTCTGGATGTTGTTGATGATATTGCGGTACCGGGTGTAGAGGAGGTCCTGGAAAGCCACGGCATGCACTTCGGAGGTGATATCCTGGACAGTCAGCAGAGTGATCGTGCGGTCCCCGTGGTCTATGGGTATGGAGGAGAGCAGAAAGATCTTTTCGTTACCGGATTTGCATCTGAAGGAGGTGCGCAGGTTGGAGAATTTTTTGTTGTTCCGGAGCTGTTCACGGATTTTTTCATCTGTCAGGATCCCTGCCGTTCCTCCGAAAGAGGCGAGTTTATGACCTATGACCTCCTCCCGGTCGTATTCTGTAAGCGAAAGAAAAGTTTCGTTCACATCCACGATGGTTCCCGAATCCGGATCATACAACAGGGATCCTACATTGATTTTGTAGAAGACGTTGCTGAACAGAACGTTCTCACTGCTTTTCCCTGCTGGTTTATAACCTGCCGGATGATCTTTCTGAGGATTATCCTTCATGTTTTCTCCGGGCGCTGCTGGTTCATATACAAATATAAACTATTTTTTTTCTAAACTATTTTTTGTCAGGTCACAAAAATCTCTCCTTCACCCTTTCCGGTGATCATTCCTATCTGCCAGTTGTCCACGCCGCCGCGGCTTAGCTCGTCCCTTAATCTTCCGCTCTCTTTTTCCGGGACGGCGATGAGCAGTCCGCCCGAGGTCTGTGCGTCGTTGAGGATCAGCTTTTGTTGTTCGGTGATGTCACCGGCATAGTGTGCCCAGGGGCCGGTATATTCGAAGTTATTGCGTGTGCCGGCGGGCAGCACACCTTTTTCCAGCAGGTCGGTCACGCCCGGCAGCAGGGGTACATCCCGGAAGCTGATCTCTGCGGTCACCCTGCTGCCGCGGGTCATCTCACTGAGGTGTCCCAGGAGGCCGAAGCCGGTGACGTCGGTGACGCTGTTGACAGGATGGTGCCGCATGATCTCCGAGGCTTTTTTGTTGAGTGTGGCCATCTGGCGGATCACCCTTCTCTCGAGGTCGGCGGTCACCCTGCCCTGCTTGATGCCCGAGGTGATGATGCCTGTGCCCAGGGGTTTGGTGAGGAGGAGCACGTCACCGGGCTGTGCGCCGTCGTTGGAGAGGATGTGGGCAGGGTCTATCCTGCCGGTGACCACCAGGCCGAACTTGGGGTCTTCGTCGTCGATGGTGTGTCCTCCCAGGATGGGGATGCCGGCCTCCTTGCATTTCTCCTGTGCTCCCAACAGGATCTCCTTCAGGATGTCCATGGAGAGGGTCTTGGAGGGGAACCCCACGATATTAAGGGCGAAGAGAGCCTCGGCACCCATGGCGTAGATGTCGCTCAGCGCGTTGGCGGCAGCGATGGCACCGAACCAGTAAGGGGCGTCGACGATGGGGGTGAAAAAATCAACCGTCTTGACGAGGGCTGTCTTCTCATCCAGACGGTAGACGGCTGCATCGTCGTGGGTGCCGGGACCTACCAGCACGTTCTCGTTGGTGAGGACAGGCACCTGTACCAACACCTTCTCCAGTGCCTGCGGACGCAGCTTGCAGGCACATCCCCCGCCCGTGGTGTATTGTGTCAGACGTACGGAAGCGTCGCCGCTTGTGATGATCTCTTTCATGCTTCCTTTTTATTTTTTCTTGTTTTTTCTGTCTTTTTGATAGTAAAGGCAGTAATCCTGCAATCCGCATTCGTCGCATCTGGGGTTGCGGGACACACATACATACCGTCCGTGGAGGATCAGCCAGTGGTGGGCCAGGGGGATCAGCTCTTCAGGGATGTGCCTGACCAGCTGTCGTTCGGTCTCCAGAGGGGTCCTGGCGTTGTGTGTCAGCCCCAGCCGCCGGGCTACGCGGAAGACGTGCGTGTCCACCGCCATGGCCGGCTGGTTGAAGATCACCGCAGCGATCACATTGGCTGTCTTGCGCCCCACACCCGGCAGCTTCTGCAGTTCGACGATATCGCCGGGCACTTGCCCGCCATAGTCGCTCACCAGCTTTTCCGCCACTCCCTTGAGATAACGCGCCTTGCTATTGGGGTAAGAACAGCTCTTGATGTACTCCAGTATCTCCTCCTGTGAGGCCTGCGCCATCTTCTCCGGTGTGGGATAAGCCCCGAGCAACGCCGGCGTGAGCAGGTTGACCCGCTTGTCGGTGCACTGGGCAGAGAGGATCACCGCCACCAGCAGATGGAACGGATCGCGGTAATGCAGCTCCGTCTCCGCCACAGGCCGGTGCTCTTGAAACCAGGAGATCACTTTCTCATAACGCTCTTTACGGGTCATCTTCTCTGAAATTCGTGCAAAAATAAATATTCCTGCCAGAATATGCTATGTCTGTGTGTTATTTATTTCCAATGCCCTCCGCTCCTGTATACTCAGGGAGCCGGCCGGTAGGGGCCGGCAATGAATTCTGTCCCTGGTGAACCTGCACTGCAACCCGGGAGAGAGGTCTTGTCCCGCATCCGATCACTCGCCCATTCTTTCCAGCAAAAACGAATATGCATTAAAATTATGGTGTATCGAAATATCTTTGCTTTTTTCGGGAAACCGGCTGAAATACGCTTCATCCGGATACAATACCACGGTATTTCCTGTTCTGACATAGTTGTTGCTTTTAAAATATGCAGGGGGAGTGAAGCCGGGTAGTTTTTTTACTATGAATTTTGATGTCATCTCCCCCAGGTATTTTTCGTATGCGGCGCGGGCTTTTTCGGGAGGTTTGTAAAGTTTGTTATAAACTTTTTTGAGGATAATGTTTTTGGGGAATT
>CAZYQV010000019.1:0-6450 GCA_964649775.1 uncultured Rikenellaceae bacterium | reverse complement strand
CTATAAGGTGCTGGATGAAAAACTGGGCTTCACAGGCAACCAGGTTTTTGAGGAAGTGATAAAATTCCTCGGCAGATAAGCCTTCCCATTTTTTATGACATAAAAAAAGCCTGCCGCGCGGCAGGCTTTTTTTGTGCTCTTTTCCGGAACGATCAGTCAAGCAGCTCCGAAAGTTTCTTCTTCAGATCGTCCCCTCTCAGATTACGTCCCACAATGATGCCGTCCTTGTCAAGCAGGAAGTTGGAAGGTATGGAACGTACGGCATACAGCTTGGCCGTCTCGTCCTGCCATCCCTGCAGTGCCGACACCTGCGTCCAGGGCAGACCATCTTTTTGGATGGCACCCACCCAGGCGTTGCGGTCCTGGTCGAGGGACACACCGATGATATCAAAACCTTTGTCGTGATATTTCTGATAGGTCTTCACCAGGTTGGGGTTCTCCTGACGGCAGGGACTGCACCAGGCTGCCCAGAAATCGATCAGCAGATAGCCTTTGCCCAGCAGGGAGGAGAGGGAAACCGTATTGCCGGAAGTGTCGGCCAGGGCGAACTCAGGAGCTTTTTGGCCCTCAGCCACCCTTTTCTTCGCCTCAGCCCAGTCCTGCAGCTCTTTCACAAAAGTGATGCTGTTGAAAGAGGTGTCCAGCTCGTCGAGATACTTCTGCATCTCATCCCCTTCCATATTGTAAGCCATACTACGCAACAGATAAGGAGATACCAGGGAATTGGGATGCTCCTCAATGAACTTCTCATCGATCTTCTGCTGTTCCTGATTCAGGGAGTCATACTCCTCTTCGATCTTCTTGGCCAATGCTTCATTACCGGTCATGCGGGCCTGCTGCCACTGACCGTACAAGGCACGGTACTGCTCCTCAAAAGGATTGAGCAGCTCCTGATAGGCATTGTAATCATCCTGGTAAGGCGATCCTTCGGCCCTGGCCAGCCAGAGGGAGTCGACATTGCCGGTGACCTTCAGATTGTTGTTCTCCATGAACAACAGCAGGGCACCGCGTTTGTCCTGTACCTGCAGGTAATAGATATCCGGGTGGTCGAGCGTGCCCGTCATGGTGAAATTGCCGTCCTTGATCTCGGCAGAGTCGACATGGACGATCTTCCCTTCCTGTTGCTGGGAGAGGTAGACCCATCCACCCTGGGCCCCGTCGAGATGACCCTGTATCTCATACTTCGGGGCCTGGCTGCAACCCCAAAGTGCTACAACCGCTGTTAAAACAATAATGATCTTTTTCATTCGAATAAAATTTGATGGTAATAAATGATTTCGTTTCAATAATTTTCTGAAGATCGCAAAGTTAAGGATAAACCCCCGATAAAAAAAACCGCTTCCTCCACTTTTGCTTTCCGGGAAAAAGAAAACGGGCCTGTGCCCGTTTTTCTTTTTCTTTCGTATGACATCATTTCTTTTCTCCCTCAGAAGGAGGGATCACCTCTCCTGTGATCCTCAGCATGGTGGTGGGGGAAGCAGGGTCGTTGGTGATGACGGTGATCGTCTTGCTCTGACGGCCTTTGTAGGCACCGGTGTGGAAGATCGCCTTGATGGAGCTGGTCTGCCCCGGCTTGATCACCTTCTCTTTGGGGCTGACGGCCGTGCAGCCGCAGCTCGACTTCACCTTGTGGATGAGCAGGTCGCTCTTGCCCGTATTGGTAAAAACAAACTCATGCTCGACGCTCTGGCGCTGGGGTGCTTTCCCGAAATCATACACTTTCTCCTTGAAGGTGATGTGGGGAGCCCTGGCCTTCTCCTCGGGTGTCATCTTGCTGAAGTCTTCCACAATATTCGCCGACACCGCCAGACGGGCATTGCGCGGCTCCTGATCATTGATCTTCATCCATACGCGGTCGACGACAAAACCCCAGTCGTTCTTTTTCGATGCGTCGTAGGTGGCGATAATCACCCCTTTCTCTTTGGGTTTCAGCACCGGCGGCTCGGCTTTGATGGTCAGGAAGGCCGGCACACGTACAAACTCGATCCTCAGCTCCTTGTCGCTGGTGTTGATGATCTCATCCTTGATCGTCTTCTTCTGGTCTTTGTTCATGCGGGTGAAAGCCAGATGGTTGGTCTTGAGACGCAACCCCTCCACCTCATAAGGATAGAGATCTTTCACGGTCTTGGGACGGGGGATCACATTGCCGCTGATACGCAGTACCACAGGAGAACGCTGGGCATTGGTGTACACCGTCACCGACTTGTGGAACTGGTTGGGGCGGTTGCGGGGGTTGTACACCACCCGGATAAAACCATCCCCTCCCGGAGGCACCGGCTCTTTCGACCAGGTGGGCGTGGTACATCCACAGGAAGAGACCACCCGCTGTAACACCAGCGGCTCATTGCCCGTATTCCTGAAATGGAAATCATACGTGACAGGGCCGTCCTCCTCTTTGATGTTGCCGAAATTATGGGTCAGAGACTTGAAAGAGATATGAGGGCCTTTCTCCTGGGAATAAGCGGTCAGCCCCATACCCAGAAAAATGATCAATAAAGATATCTTTGTTATATTTTTCATCGTTATAGGATTTTATTTTGTGAAAACATATCAGTACGACAATACCGGAGATCAAATGGTTGCATTTTTTAAGATTTTTTGTGGATTTCAATTTTAAAAAATATAATCCAATTTTATACTGATTTTAACTATTTTTAACAGTTCTCTGAGGAAGAAATTTTTTGAAAGGTCAATATGACGCGGAAAGAGTGGAGAAGATCGGTAAGGTACGGGATTTTTCCGGTCATCTTTTTCTTGTTGTGCGGGGCTGTTGCACAGGGACAGTTTTACAACGGACATCAGATGACTTTTGGGAAGAACAGGGTACAATACAATCAGTTTTTCTGGTCCTTTTACCGTTTTGAGAATTTCGATGTCTATTTCAACGAGTTCGGTCGTCCACTGGCCGAATACACTTCGGAGGTAGCCAAAAAGAAACTGTATGAAACGGAGGATTTTTTCGACTACACCCTCAACAAAAGACTGATCTTCATTGTTTACAACAAGCTTTCGGATTTTCGTCAGGGCAACATAGGGCTGGTGGAGGGCAGTGACGAGACCAACGTCGGAGGGGTCAGGTATGTCATGGAGAACAAGGTTTTTCTTTTTTACCCCGGCGACCATGTACAATATGACAGGGAGATAGGCGCCGCCATCGCCCAGGTGCTCATCAACGAAATGCTTAACCGGGGGGATGTGAAAGAGAAAGTGGCCGCTTCTTCCAAATATACCCTTCCCGACTGGTTCGTCAAAGGCCTCATATCCTATGTCTCCGACCCGTGGAACCCCGAGGTGGAGAACCGCCTCAGGGACGGCATCCTCAAGGGACGTTACAAAAAACTGAACCATCTGGAAAAAAAAGATGCGGTCATCGCCGGACATTCCTTCTGGAAATACATCGCTGATGAATACGGGGAGGCCGTGATCCCCAACATTCTCTTCATGACCCGCATGGACAAGAACCTGGAGAAAGGATTTCTCAACGTCTTGGGTATCAGCATAAAAGACCTCTCCAGGGAGTGGGTTGATCATTACCAGAAGATCTACCGGCCCGAAGAGGAAGGACGCGAGGGACCCGCGGGCACTCCCCTGCTGAAAAGGACAAAGCCCAGGCATGTATATAACCGCATCAGGATCAGTCCCGACGGCACCAGAATGGCGTATGTCACCAACGATCTGGGACGGTACAAGATATGGATCTACAACCTGATCACCGGCAAGAAGAAAAAGATATACACCCATGAGCCCAAGGTGGAGCAGATCATCGACTATTCTTACCCCGTGCTGGGATGGTACCCCAACAGCCAGATGCTCACCTTCATCGTGGAACAGCAGGGAGGACTGAAAATGTTTTTTTACCGTCTTTCCTCAGGGAAAAAAGAGGTGGTCAACCTGCTGTATTTTGAGAAGATCCTCGACTTCGACTTCTCCGACGACGGCTCGCGCATCGTTTTTTCGGCTGCCAGGAACGGGCAGACCGACCTGTATGTCTATGACGTGGCCTCCGGCACCAACGAGCAGCTCACCAACGACCTGGAGGACGACCTCCATCCCCGTTTCATCAACAGGGATGCACAGATCATCTTCAGCTCCAACAGGGTATCCGACACCCTGAGAAAAGGCAACCCTCCCGGCTACAAATCACTCCCCTACCACGATCTCTTCATCTACAACTATCAAAAAAGGTCGGATGCGCTGATGCGTTTTTCCGAAGGGAAATATGTCGACAAGAGCTACCCTTCGCAGGCTGCCGACCAGGACTTCCTCTATCTGAGCAATGCCAGCGGCATCGTCAACAGGTATGTCGCCCGCTTCGACAGCGGCATCGCCTACATCGACACGGCCATCCATTACCGCTATTTCACCACCTCCGTGCCGCTGACCAACTATGACAGGGATATCCTCGAACAAGACTACGAAAAAGAGTCGGGCAGAGCAGGCGACATCGTCTTCACCGACGGGCGTTACCTCCCCGAAGAGGATGAGCCGGATATCGGAGCAAAGCCTTACGGTGACAAGCTGGCTCCCACCGCCTACCGTATGGTGCTGGACAGCCTGTACGCCCGCGCCGACAGCCTGGAGCAGCTGCGGCAGTGGCTCATCGAGGAGGACCGCAAGCGACGCGACACACTCACCAAACCCCTCTACAGCTATTTTGAAGACAAAAACCTCATCGACATCAACTATTACATCTTTGAACAGGAGAAACAGAATTATTACAACTCTTTCCTTCTGGGCAAATATGCAAATGTTGACCTCGACACCGCCAGGATCAGGTTCCCCGCCATCAGGATCTATGAGACCTCTTTCTACAAGGATTATACAGCCAACCAGATCGATTTCGGCTTTCTCAACAGGGGGTACCAATACTTCAACGGCAGCGGGATGTATTACAATCCGGGGCTGAACGGACTGTTCAAGATAGGCATCAAGGATCTTTTTGAGAACTACAAGATCACCGCGGGGGTGCGTTTCTCGGCCGACCTCACCAGCAATGAATACCTGATCAGCTTCGAGAACCTGAAAAAAAGGATCGACAAACAGACTATCTATCACCGTCAGGCCTACAAGGCTTACAACTACAACAGCGACTCTTATGAGAAGGTGACCTCCCAGCAGCTCTTTTATTCGATGAAGTATCCCTTCAACCAGGTGCTGGCCCTGAAGGGCACCGCCAGTTTCCGTCTTGACAGGATGGCTCCCCTGGCTACCGACAATGCCAACCTGAACAGGCATATCACCTATCTCCCGTGGGCCAGTGTCAAACTGGAGTATATCTTCGACAATACCCGCTCGCGGGGGGTGAACCTGTACTTCGGCACGCGTTTCAAGATCTTCGGAGAAGGATATTACCAGCTCAACCAGCGGAGGTCGGATGTCTTTATTTTCGGTGCCGATTTCAGGCATTACCAGCGCATCCACCGCGACCTGATCCTGGCCACGCGCCTGGCGGGAAGCGGCTCGGTAGGACATTACAAGCTGCTTTATTACCTGGGCGGCGTGGACAACTCGCTGATGTATATGTTCAACCCCAACAAATCGTTTAACAGGGCCATCCCCATCGACTACACCCAAAACTATATTTTCCAGACCCTGGCCACCGACATGCGAGGCTTCCGTCAGAACATACGCAACGGCAGCAATTTCGTCCTTTTCAATGCCGAGTTACGCTGGCCCGTTTTCCGGTACCTGGCCAATCATCCGTTGGGATCGCGTTTCCTCAACAGCTTCCAGATCGTAGCTTTCGGCGATGTGGGCACGGCATGGTCGGGCATCAACCCTTATGCAGGGATGAACGCTTACGACAAGAGGATCATCCGCAACGGGCCGCTGACGGTCATCCTGGAGACCAACCGCGAGCCTTTTGTTGAGGGCTTCGGCGTGGGAGTACGTGCCCTGGTGTTCGGCTATTTCCTCAATGCCGATATCGCCTGGGGCGTGGAGAACTACCGCGTGCTGCCTCACATCTTCCATGTATCTTTCGCCACAGATTTTTAAGCCTATGACCGCAACACAACTCATCATCCTCCTGCTCACCGGTCTGCTGGCCGGTTTTGTCAGCGGCGCCATGGGGGTGGGCGGCGGGATCATTATCGTTCCCTCGCTGGTCTTCCTGCTGGGGCTCTCACAACACGAGGCCCAGGGCACCAGCCTGGGCGTGCTGGTGCTGCCCGTGGTGGCGCTGGGTGCCTGGAACTATTACCGCAACGGCTACCTCAACGTGCGTTTTGCCATCGTCCTGATCCTCGCCTTCATCATCGGCGGGTTCATAGGATCGGAGGTGGCCATCGCCATCCCCGACCGTCTGCTGCGCAAGATTTTCGGCGGTGTGGTCCTGATCCTTTCCCTGAAAATGATCTTCGGAAAATAAGATACCATGAGAACGATTACATCACAAGAGATAAAACAGCAGGCAGAGAAAGACTACCCTCTGCTCCGGACGATACGTCA
>CAZYQV010000018.1:0-2939 GCA_964649775.1 uncultured Rikenellaceae bacterium | reverse complement strand
TCTATTCTCCGGATAAGAGGACTTTTTGAAGCAAAAGATTCTCTTTATCCGGAAAAAGATCCCGGCGAATTTTATTTCCTTCTCCCAAAGTTACTGGTTGTGAATCATATTTCAAAATTGTTTTTCAGCAGGCCTGAGGGTTTGAGAGATTAGGGTTGAGGGTTTATGGGGAAAAGGTTTGATGCGCTGCGCGCGTTTGAAGGTTTGGTAACCGCTACCCTACTTCGCCATCGGCTACGTAGGGCGAAGCGCGGTTATTTGAGAGTTTGAAGGTTTAAAAGGGCTATAACTACAAACATGGCGAAGCCACACCAAACCTCAAACTTTTCCAAAACACTGTCAGGTACTGCGGACGCTGACAGGTTTTTCCCGCCATCCAACTGTCAGCGTTGGCGCAGCCATCCTGACAGCGTGTAGTTAGTAGTTCGTGGTTCGTAGTTAGTAGTTAACGAGTTTTGAGTTGCGAGTATCGAGTTAAGCTCTCTTCATCGCTGTATCGCATCATCGCATCATCTTTTACCCGCCGTAGCCTTGTGCGAAGGCGGGGCATCATCGCTTCATCGCTTATCAGAAGAGCCACACATACACTGCCAGGGTGACGGCGGTGAGGAGGAGCCACTGCAGGCGCCAGTCTTTGAGTCCTTCAAAACGCTCCCACCGTTTGGCCCAGTTGATGGTGGTCTTCTCCAGCTTCTCCGGCGCACTGCGGGGGGTGACGGCCGAGACGGCGAAGAGCACCCCGCTGGTGATGAGGATGGCCCACAGGCCGCGGAAGCCGAAGTTGAGCGTCAGCGTATGGTGCAGGAAAGGGAAGAGACGGCTGCCCGTCGCCGGACCCGCGAACTGGTCGGCGACGAAGAGGGTGGCGAAGGCCAGGCCGGTGAACACCGACACGGTGGCGCCCCTGAGCGTCACTTTTTTGCTGACGATGCCGAAGAAGATGGCCGGGAAGACCGGCAGCACCAGGTAGGCCGAGATGGTCTGCAGGTACTTGTAGAGCCCCTCCTCGTTCTTATACACCAGCCAGGCGGCGCCTATGCCCAGGAGGGTGACGGCCACGATGGTGAGCCGGCCGATGAAGACCTGCCTCTTCTCCTCCGTCTGCGGGCGGTACTCCACGACGAAGTCGCGCACCACCAGCGTGGAGACCGAGTTGAGCACGGCGATGAGTGAGGTGATGAGGGCGGCCATCAGCGAGGCCAGCACCAGCCCCCGCAGTCCCGGCGGCAGCAGGTTGTTGATGAGCAGCAGGAAGGTCTGCTTCGAGGCGCCGGCGTCGAGGCCGGGGTAGAGGGCGGCGGCGATGACGCCGGGGAGGGCGAAGATGAAGATGGGCATCAGCTTGAGCAGCGTGGCGAACATAGCGCCCCAGCGGGCCTGCCGCAGCGACGGCGCCGCCAGCACACGCTGCACGTTCACCTGGTCCATGCCCCAGTAGAAGACGCCGGCATAGAAGGCCGTGGCCAGGATGCCCCAGAAAGGATAGGCAGGATCGTCGAGCGGGGCGCCTATGTGCATGGCCTGCGGCACCTTGTCCATAAGCCCCTGCCAGCCGCCCGCCTTGTCGAGGCCGATGAAGAGCACCACCGCCATGCCTGCGATCATGATACCGGCCTGTATGCTGTCGGTCCACGCCACGGCGGTGAAGCCCCCCAGCATGGTGAAGAGCGCCACCACCAGACCCGTCACCACCACGGTGGTCATCACATCCCATCCCAGCAGACCGTGCAGCACCAGCGCCCCGGCGAAGAGGGTGAAGGCCAGCTTGGTCATGATGCTGATCACCAGCATCAGACCGGAGAAGAAAATACGGGCGTTGCGGTTGTAGCGCAGCTCCAGGAACTCGGGGATGGTGTAGATGCGGTTCTTCAGGTAGTAGGGGAAGAGGATGGCGCTGGCGATGCCCAGCGTGATGAAGGTGGTCAGCTCCACCGAGCCGGCCGCCAGACCGTAGCGGTAGGCGTCGCCCGACAGCCCCACCAGGTGCTCGGCGCCGATGTTGGTGGCGAAGAGGGAGGCTCCCACGACAGGCCACAGGATCTTCCGGCCTCCCAAAAAGAAAGAGGAGCTGTCGCGGCCGGCGCGCGTGCGCCAGGCCATGTAAAGACCCAGTCCCAGGCTGCCCAGCAGGACAGCCAGACCCGTGATCCAGTCGGCGAAGGTGAGGGAAAGAGACATAGACATAGACGAGAGGCTAAAGTTACAAGTGACTAAAGTGAATAAAATTGCGTGATTACAGGTTACGTGTTTGTTTCTGTCATTTACTCATTTTATCATTCTATCATTGATCTTCTTCATCTTCCCGATGCTTTGCACCATCGCCCGCACGGTGTGGTAGTTGATCTTCCACGAGTGCCCCATGTGGGTCCAGATGGGTTCTCCCTCACGTGTGAGGAGGGGATACCATTCGCCCGTCTTTTTGTTGATCACCTTGTCGAAGACAAAACGGTGGACGTTCTTGTACGCTTCCCAGTATTTCTCCTCGCCGAAGAGCAGATAAGCATCCAGCATGGCGATCATCACCTCGGCCTGCTGCCAGAACTCTTTCTCGCGGTCGTACACACCCCCGGCGTGGGGTCCTTCGACGAACACGCCGCCGTATTCCCTGTCGATGCCGTTCTCCAGCGTATGGTCGAAGATCGTCCGCAGCAACTCTTTGTACTCTTCCGTATTGCGGTCCATCACCTGCAGGGCGCGGATGAGGAGCCAGCCCAGCTCGGCGTTGTGGCCGTAGCAGGTGTTGTCGGTGGGGTTGGGCTTGCTGCCCTCGCCGGTGTAACGGTCCCACCCCCAGATGATGTCGAATTTGATCTGGGGCGCCACGCGCCAGTCGGCGAAGAACTGCGGGATGCCGGTCCTGTACTGCGGGTGCAGCATGCGGTGGAGGAGGATCTCTATGTCTTCCTGCAGCTTGCGGCGGTGGGTGTCCCTGCCGGTAG
>CAZYQV010000017.1:0-2554 GCA_964649775.1 uncultured Rikenellaceae bacterium | reverse complement strand
GTCGATGAGCCGTTTCACATCTTCCGGCGGGAAGAAATGACGCGCCACGTCCAGCATCATGCCCCGGTATTCGTAGACGGGGCAGTCGCAGATGGTGCCGGCAGGAATCAGCCAGGAGCCTTCCTGTAAGCTCTTCTTCTCTACCGCCGGCGGCAGCAGCTGCCGCAATGTCTGGATACCGTAGAAGATGCCCGCAGGGGTGTTGGCCCGTATGTTGATGCGGCGGGGCGTCACCTCCAGCTCATATCCCTCCTGCCCCAGGTCGGGCTCGTTGTCGGCGAGTGTCAGACGTATGTCGCCACCCGGGGTGAGTCGCGAGGTGGTCTTTACCCTGAAATCGATGCCCGTGGCCGGCTTCAGCAACGCAGCCAGGTAATGGCCCACAGATAACAACTCTTCATCGTCCTTGTCGACGGCGATCACCGTACGGTTCTTCAGGCGGAAGGCCCCGTCCTGCGGCGTGATCGACTCCGGCAACGGGATGAGGCTCATCTCCGCCATGTTCTTCTCCGTTACCTCCTGGCGGCAGGAAACCAGTCCCGTGGCGATTACTGCTGCCAGAAACAGGAGACCGGGGATCCCTCCGAAGGTTTTGCTCTTGATGTCCATGTTCATTCTGTTTTTTTTATGGTAATTATCTGAAATGTTTCATAATAACTTTTATGGAAAACAAAAATTGTGCTAATCATTGTTTTTCGCCGGTATTTTATAAATAATTTTTTTGATCTCTATGTTTTTGGTAAAATAAATAGGTATTTAAATGCCTATTTAAATAGGTATTAAAATAGGTATTTAAATAGGTATATTTGCCGGAGGGTTGAAGAGTTGAAGAGTTGAAAAGGTAGGAGAGGTTAAGAGGTTAATGAAAGAAAAGAGTCGGAAGGGTAGAATGGATCCGTTGCCGGGAGGGGACGGAAAGGGAATGACAAAATTCTGAAAGAAAAAGAGTATATTGTGGGGTGACGGGGGGGGAGGAGGAAGAGAGCTGTAACAGACATGCGCGTGAGGATGCTTGTTCCCCTGAAAATTTTACTTTTGCTTACAGAGGGAAGCATTCATTGATTTAGAACAAGGAAAAGATGTTTTAAGAATGTGTTAATAGCGTGTTTTATGATGGCAAGAATACTGTTGTTAATGTTCCTGATCCTGAACCCATTTACCGGAGGAAGTATGAATATATTCAAAAAAAAGAAAAACGGGGATAAAGAAAAATATGTTGTATTGCACACCCACGGCAATGTCCGGAAAACAGAGACGGATTTTGTTGCGGAAGTGGTTGCCGGGAATCCGGTAGAAGCGATTAAAAGCGTGCTGCCGGAGTTTTGCAACAACTGGAAATTGCATCCTTCTGAGTCTGATGATTTTGCTATGATGGAGAATCCCGTAAGTTTTGTGTCGGATGTCATTGACAATTATTCAGCGCAGAGGGGACATCTGTTGCGCAACAAAAAAGAGGAACTCTGTTTTCTTGTAGAGTCCTGGTCACAGGAAGGTCCTTTTTCGGATCAAAACATCCATGATAGTCGGAAGGTCTGGGCGACGGAGGCACAGGCGGTACTCAGCAAGCAGTTGCAGGGCGACCACAAACAATGGTTCATCCTGCCCGGCGGGAAATATACTGCCGCGGCAGAGGACAGGACCCATTCTCCTTATGAATTTATCCGGGTATCGGTTATCTACGAGCTCCAGGGAGAGGAAAAATCAGAAGACTGAAACAGATTCGCCGGTGGAGGGATTGAAGGTTTGAGGTTTGGTATGCCCTGGCGGGCATGTTTGATGCCTGCTGTGCAGGCGTTTGAGGTTTGGTATACCCTGTCAGGTCCTGCGGACGCTGACAGGTTTTTCTTGTCCCCACCTGGCGCAGCCATCCTAACAGCGTGGAAAAGTCATCCAAACCTCTTCTTTAGCTCTTTCTCGGTGTTGATGATGGGCAGGGCCAGGAAGAGGGTGGTGAGGAGGATGCCCAGGAGGAGGTCGGTGGTGAAGCCCAGGTTGATGAAGAGACCGGGGGGAGCGAGGAGGGTGAGGAGTATGCCCCACCGGATCATCTCGCGGGCCGCATACCGCTGGGCGAAGTCCCAGGCCTCCCTGCTTTTCATCGAACGGGGGGTGCGGTAACCGTACCAGCCGTTGATCTTTTTCGGGGGATAGCGCCACATAAGGATGCCCGTCAGCAGATATACGGGTCCGCTCATGGCAGGCAGCAGGAAAAGGAGGTTCGTCCAGGTGTGCATTATCACAGGTTTTCAGGAGGTGACCGATAGTCCGTCGTAAGCCAGGAAGACTCCTGGGGGCAGCTCAGCCTGCATCTCGCGGTGGAAGCCCATCAGGTGGGACATGTGGGTGAGCCAGGCTTTCTCGGGCTGCACCTCGTTGATTACGGCCAGTGCCTCCTCGAGGGTGAAATGGGTGAGGTGGTGTTTTTTGCGCAGGGCGTTGAGGATAAGGTAACGTGTGCCGCGTATCTTCTCCATCGCTGCGGGAGGTATGCTCTTGGCGTCGGTGATGTAAGTGAAATCCCCGAAACGGAAACCAAAGATGGGCAGGCGGTAAT
>CAZYQV010000016.1:0-5577 GCA_964649775.1 uncultured Rikenellaceae bacterium | reverse complement strand
ACAAAATAATTTAATTACAACCTTCGAGCCTCAAGCTTCGCCCATAAAAAAAGCCGTCCTTGGACGGCTTTTTTTATGGGCGGGCCTGTTATTTGGTCAGGTCCTTGATCTTGATGTTACGGTACCATACATCATCCCCATGGTCCTGCAGGCCGATGTAACCTTCTTCGGCCACCTTGGCCCAGTCGGGATTGTATTTGGGGAATTTGCTGTGTGCCACCAGCGAATCCCATTCGGGAGTCCAGAGGTGATATTCCACGACGGTCTCGCCGTTCATCTTATGGATGACGGTTCCGCGGTAGACGATGATCTCCACCTGGTTCCATTCTCCGGCGGGCTTGGCGGTCTGCGGCTTGGCCGGTATCAGGTCATAGAGTGATCCTGCCTGGCGGTTTCCGTCCTTGCCCAGTTTGGCGTCGGGGTGGCGTTCATTGTCGAGCACCTGCATCTCGGGGGCGGTGGCCCAGATCGGCTTGTCGGTCTCCTGGGCCAGGTAGAAGATCCCGGAGTTGCCTCCTTTGGATATCTTCCACTCCAGCTTGAGGTCGAAGTCTTTGAACTTCTTGTCGTAGATGATGTCGCCGCCCTCTTCGCTGCCGGCTTCGCCGCGGCCTGAGCCTTTGCAGTGGAGGGTACCGTCGACCACCTCCCAGCCGTTGGGGAAATGATCTTTTCCGTAGCCGCGCCATCCGTTGGAGGTCTTACCGTCGAAGAGCAGCACCCAGCCGTTCTGTTGTTCTTCGGGCGTGAGGGTGTTGAGCGGAGCGGCCTCGGCCTTCTCCTCCGCCACCGATTCTTTCTGCTCTTCAGCAGCGGATCCCTCCTTTGCTTCTTTGTTGGAAGCATTCTTGCATCCCGCAACAAAGACAAAAGAGAAAAGCGCTGTCATTAAAAAGAGATACTTCATTTTTCTCATTGTTCTGACATTTTATGGGTTATAACAATCATTATGCAGGCATATCCGGCAGGGAGTAACCGTTATGATAAGTATGTTTGATATACTCTTCTGCTGCAGCCTTGGCATTCAGTGTCACGCGCTGGGTGTTCCATTTGGGATCGCCGTCGACCACCTTGAAGCTGTCGGTGGTGACCACGCGGATCTTGTCGGAATCGGAGATATTGGTAAAGCGCATGTTCTTACCATCCCAGTGGAGCCAGCGGTTGAGGTCCTGCAGCCTCACGGCGACGACGCCCATGACGACCATCTCGTTGAGCGGTCCGGCATAGTCGAAGTTGGAGGAGGGCTGTACACGGCTCTCGGGGCTCTCCTTGCAGGCACGTATCCAGTCTTGTTCGTGGGCACCGTTGTTCCATTTGAGGCCTGTGGTCTCTTCAGGACGACGTAGTTTTTTCGGCGGCGGGGTAAAGTCTTTCATCTTACTGTAGGGCAGCAGGATGGGATCTTTCCCGTAACATCCGGTCATAATCTTACCTTTTTCTCCGATAAAGATGCATCCGCCGTTCCAGTCGCGGCCCATGATCTCGCCGTCGGGCAGTTCTTCGGGGCGTGGAGGCAGGAGGCCGCCGTCATACCAGCTCACCTCCACCTCGGGCTGATCGCCGCGGGCGGGGAAGACATAGTGCACGATCTCGGCGTGAGGGGCCGACTCGGTATTGATCTGTGTGGAGCTGGCCGTCACCTTATAGGGATATTTCAGTTCGAGGGCCTTGAAGATGGGATCCATGATATGATTGGCCATATCTCCGAGGGCTCCTGTACCATAGTCCCACCATCCGCGCCAGTTCCAGGGATGATAGATGGGGTTATAAGGCCGTTTGGGTGCCGGGCCGATGAAGAGATCCCAGCGCAGGGTCTCCGGTACGGGCGGCGTATCTTTGGGGCGCTCCAGGCCCTGCGGCCAGATAGGACGGTTGGTCCAGGCATAAGCTTTCTTCACCTTGCCGATGACACCGGCCTGTACCCACTCGGTCACCTGACGGATGCCTTCTCCCGAGTTACCCTGGTTACCCATCTGGGTAGCCACCTTGTACTCGCGGGCCAGGTTGGTGAGAAGCCTTGATTCATACACGCTGTGCGTAAGAGGCTTCTGCACATATACATGTTTCCCCATGGTGATGGCATGGGCTGCCGTCACGGCATGAGTATGGTCGGGAGTGGCAATGATCACAGCATCGATCGACTTGCCCATTTTGTCGAACATCTCACGCCAATCATAAAAAACCTTGGCCTTGGGATAATCCTTGAAGGTCTTGGCCGCATATTTGTGATCAACATCTGCAAGCGCAACAATATTCTCCGTGAGGGCAGCATGTTTTACATTGGTTCTTCCCATGCCTCCCACACCAATGCCGGCAATGTTGAGCTTATCGGAAGGAGCTCTGTGTCCCATGCCGCTGACAACGTGGCTGGGGACAATGGTGAACGCCGCCGTGGCAGCTGCGGTCTTGCCGAGAAATTCCCTTCGGGACAATCCGCGCGGTTTCTTTTTTTCTTTCATTTTTAATACGTTTTAGATAAATATTTAGATACTGCTGAAAAGGCTACTAAAATTAGTTAAATAATTAAAATTATAAAATTTTCTCCCCGTATTTTTTAATTTTACATCCCTTTCGACAACAAATTCGACAACAAAAGTCCGGATAAATGGAAAACAAGTTAAGGTACGGCATGGTAGGCGGCGGGACAGGTTCGTTCATCGGGCCGGTGCATCGCATGGCTGCCGAACTGGATGGTATGGCCCGGCTGGTATGCGGTGCGTTCAGCAGTGATGCGGAGCGATCGGCTGCCTCGGGGAGGGCGCTGGGACTGGATCCCGCCAGGGTATATCCCGATTTCAGGACGATGATGGAGGCAGAAAGTGAATTGCCGGAGGAGGAGCGCATGGATTTTGTGATCATCGTCACACCCAACCACCTGCACTACGAGCCGGCGCTTATGGCCCTGGAACATGGGTTCCATGTGGTCTGTGACAAGCCTCTCACCCACACCCTCGTCGAGGCGGAGGCGCTGGGGGAGGCTGTCAGGAGAACGGGTCTCCATTTTGCGCTCACCCACACCTATACGGGCTATCCCATGGTAAAGAAAGCCCGTGATCTGGTGCGCGGCGGGGCCCTGGGCAGGATACGCAAGGTGATGGTCACCTACCTGCAGGGATGGCTCTCCTCCTACCCCGAAGGAGAAGGGCAGAAACAGGCTGTCTGGCGCACCGACCCGCGTTATACCGGTCTGACCAGCACCATGGGCGACATCGGCACCCATGCGGAGAACCTCATCTCTTATGTGACCGGCCTGAAGATCAAAGAGATCTCCGCACAGCTCAACACCCTGGTGCCGCAGCGCAAGATGGACGACGACGGCAGTGTGATCCTCCGGTATGAGGAGGGGGTGGCCGGTGCCATCCTGGTGAGCCAGGTGGCCACGGGTGAGGAGAACAATGTCACCATGCGTATCTACGGAGAGAAAGGCGGGATGGAATGGAACCAGATGGAGCCCAACACGCTCGTCGTCCGCTGGCAGGAGCGACCTGCCGAGATCTACCGCACCGGCGTGAGCGTGACCGGCATCTCCGGCGGCTACGACGCGGGCAACCGCCTGCCCTCGGGACACCCCGAAGGGTTCATCGAAGGTTTTGCCAACATCTATAAAAACTTTGAAAAAGCTCTCCTCGACAGGAAAGCAGGCAGGAGACCCCCACCCGGAGGGTACGACTTCCCCACCGTCGATGACGGCATCCAGGGGATGAAGTTCCTGGAGAAAGTGGTGGAATCGTCACGGTCGGAAAAAAAGTGGATCCCTTTCACATAACATTCCGGGAGATCCTGCGTTTCAACTGAGAGAAAAGATATCAACGAACAACAACAATCAACAAACAAGAGAAAGAACATGGAAAACACTGACAGGAACAACAACCGGCATTTTAATAACATAGAGGGCCAGTACGGTCTGGATTATCTGGAGCTGATAAACCTCAATCATGTATTCTGGAACCCCACGACGGCCGTTCTTTATGAGCATCTTATCCAGCGGCGGGAAGGTCTTCTCTCTCATCTGGGCCCCGTAGTGGTACGCACCGGCACCTACACGGGCAGGTCGCCCAACGACAAGTTCATCGTGAAGGAACCCTCCACGGAAGGTCTCATCGCCTGGGGTGATGTGAACAGGCCCTTCACTCCCGAACAGTTCGAGAGCCTCTGGAAAAGGATGCAGGCCTATTTGCAGGGAAGGGATATCTTCGTCCAGGACAGCTACATCGGTTCGGATCCAGCCTACCGTGTGCCGCTGCGTGTGATCACGGAGTACGCCTGGCAGTCGCTCTTTGCCCGCAACATGTTCAACCGCATTCTCGATTTCGACGAGCTGAAAGATTTTGTTCCCGAATATACCATCGTAGCCCTGCCCGAGTTCAAGGCGATCCCCGAGGAGGACGGCACCAACTCGGAGGCTTTCATCATCCTCAACCTGGCCCGCAAGATGGTGATCATCGGCGGCACCAGCTATGCAGGCGAGATCAAGAAATCGGCTTTCACATTGATGAACTTCCTGCTACCGCAGAAAGAGGTGATGCCTATGCACTGCAGCGCCAATGTAGGCAAAAAAGGGGATACGGCCCTTTTCTTCGGCCTGTCGGGCACGGGCAAGACCACCCTGTCGGCCGATCCCTCGCGCCGTCTCATCGGTGATGACGAACACGGCTGGACGGACAACGGTATTTTCAACTTCGAAGGAGGATGTTACGCCAAGGTGATCCGTCTCTCGAAAGAGGCTGAGCCCCAGATCTACGAGACGACAAGACGTTTCGGCACCATCCTGGAGAACGTCGCCATCAACACCGTGACGCGGCGCATCGACCTGAACGATGCTTCTTTCACGGAGAACACGAGGGCCTCGTATCCGCTGACCCATCTGGACAACATCGTCCCCGAGGCCCGGGGGGGACATCCTGAGAACGTCATTTTCCTCACGGCCGATGCTTTCGGTGTCCTGCCGCCCATCTCGCGGCTGACGCCGGCGCAGGCGATGTATCAGTTCCTGCTGGGATATACGGCCAAGGTGGCCGGCACCGAGCGGGGCATCACCGAGCCCCAGGCGACGTTCAGCAGCTGCTTCGGCGAGCCTTTCATGCCCATGCATCCGTCGGTATATGCCCGTCTGCTGGGCAAGAAGATAGAGGACCACGGCGCCCGCACGTGGCTGGTCAACACCGGCTGGATCGGCGGGCCTTACGGCACAGGCGAGCGTATCTCCATCCGCCACACCCGTGCCCTGCTCAATGCCGCCCTCGAGGGCCTGCTGGACGATGTGGAATATACCACCGACCCGGTGTTCGGGCTGCAGGTGCCCCTCTCCTGCCCCGGCGTACCCTCTGAGATCCTCCTGCCCCGCAACACCTGGCAGGACAAAGCCGCTTATGACCGCCAGGCACAGAAGCTGGCCGGCCTTTTCAGGGATAACTTCAGGAAATACGAATCCCACGTGGACGCCGAAGTGATCGCTGCAGGACCGAAGGAAGGATGAAGAAGGATGAACAATGATCGATGAACAAAAAAAGGCTGCCGCGGCAGCCTTTTTTTGTTCATCGATCATTGTTCATCCTTCTTCATCCTTCCTTCGGTCCT
>CAZYQV010000015.1:0-3994 GCA_964649775.1 uncultured Rikenellaceae bacterium | reverse complement strand
GTCTTTCGGGATACCGGGACCCGTATCCTCTACCAGGAAATAGGCGAAATCTTCGGGACGTTCCGTCTCGCGGGAGGTGTGGTCAAGCACGTCCGGGTCATCGGCATAGCCGGTGGCCACACGGATCTTCCCTCCGTCAGGGGTGTACTTGATAGCGTTCGACAACAGGTTGGTCATTACCTCTTCCATCTGGTCGGGGTCGAACCACAACGGGATGCTCTGGTACAGTGAATCGAAACGGTAATCGATCTTTTTCTTTTCCGACAAACTGGTGAAAATGGAGGCCTGGTTCCGGACAAAACGCACCAGGTCGGTCTCCTGTATCTTCAGCACGGCCTGGCCGGTGGTGAACTTACGGAAATGCATCAGCTTGTCGATCAGTTTCAGGAGTGTCTGGGCATACTTCTCGATGAGTTTGTAATCGTGTTGCCGTTCACTCTTTTTGTAGGTTTCACTCTCGCTCCTGAACTTTTCTATCAGGTTGAGGATCAGGGTGAGCGGGGTTCTGAACTCGTGCGAGATATTGGTAAAGAACTGTAGTTTCATCTGGTTGGCTTCTTCCACGGCCAGGACCATCTTTTCCATCTTGTCCCGCTCTTTGCGGATCTCCCGGTTTTTGGATTCCAACTCGGCATTTTTGGCGGCCAGGGCATCACGTTGTTTGGTGATCTCGCGGGTCTTGTTCTGGATAAGCAGTTGCAATTCCTCTTTTTGCTTGCGCAACTGGCTGGTGCGCAGTATGTAAAGGATGTAGGTCAGCAGCAGGATCAACAGGACGATGAGTATCCGGAACCATAAGGTCTTGTAGAAAGGCGGTGTGATCAGGAAGGTGATTGAGGTGCCCCGCGTGTTCCATATCCCGTCGTGGTTCGAGCCGGTGACTTCCAGACGCACCGTGCCCAGCGGGAGATGGTCGAAGCGGATGCTGTTGTTGTTGCCCAGACTGATCCAGGAGGTGTCCCTGCCCAGCCGGTATTTATACAGGTTTTTGCCGGGGATGGCGTAGTCGAGGGCGGCAAACTCAATGTAGATGTCCCGGTCCGAATGGCGCAGATATATGTTCCGGGCCTTGTATATGGATTCTTTCAGGATGACATGACCGTTGTATTCCCGGCCGGGAAGGATCTCCCGGTTGCCGATCTTGAGATCGGTGAAGACCACCGGCGGCAGGGTGAGGTCTTGGCGGATGCTGTCCGGATGGAACAGGTTGAAGCCGTTGTTCCCGCCGAAGAGAAAGAAGCCGTTGCGGGTTCTGAAGTAAGCGCCCGAGTTGAACTCATTGTTCTGGAGACCATCGCGTTTGTCGTAGCTGGTGATCTCCCCCGTGACGGGATCGAAACAGGTGATCCCCAGGTTGTGGCTCATCCACAGACGTCCGTGGTCGTCTTCCAGCAGACCGTAGATCACATCGTCGGGCAGCCCTTCACTGCGCGTGAATTTGCGGAACTCACCCTTGGCAGGTAGATATTCGATCAGGCCGCTGCCGTACGTGCCGGACCAGATATTGCCTTTGTGGTCTTCCAGCAGGGACAGGGTGAAGTTGAAAGAGAAAGTGCTGGTGTCTATCTCCAGGGAATGGAAACTGGTGAAGGTGTCACGGACAGGATCATATCTGTTAAGACCGTCGCCGGCAGTGGCCGCCCAGATATTCCCCTGCCGGTCTTCAATGATGGCAAAGATACGTCCGTTGCCGGGCAGAGCATCGGGGTTGGTGTTGCGGTGACGAAGGAAAAGACCGGTTGCCGGATCATAACTGCATAAACCTTTCGAACCGGTGCCGATCCATAGCTTTCCCTGGCGGTCTTCATACAGGGCATTGATATGATCGTCCGGAATGGTGTGCCGGTCGTCGGGGTTGCTCATGTTTTTCCTGAAAAGATGGATCCTCTTCCGGCGCGGATCGTAGCGGAACAGCCCCAGCTGAGTGCCTGCCCACATGTTGCCGTTCCGGCTTTTGCACATACTGATCACGGCCTTGGTGCCTATGGCCCGCTCCAGAACGGCAGGGGGAGACCGGAAGGTGAAGGTGGCCGGATCCAGCAGGGAGACCCCCCGGACCGAACCGATGTAGATCTCCCCGTTCAAATCTTCGGAAAATGAGCGGATCTGGTTGTCTGAGTATTCTTTCGAGGGCGAATAGGGGATCTTCAGATGATGAAAACGGCTTTTGGCCGGGTTGATGAAGGAGACACCGCCACTGGCGGTACCGATCCAGATGAACCCGTTGTCCTGGATGAAGATGCTGCGGATGGCATTGTCCGGGAGCGACTGCTCATTGAAGGCATCATAACGGAAAAGCTGCATCTCCCCGCCGACAGGATCAAAACGGATAAGTCCGTTGGTGGTACCGATCCACAGCCGGCCGTTCCCATCCTCCCGGATCGAATTGATCTCTGCCGTGGGATCATGGAGAAGAGCATGCAGATCGACCGGCAGGAATGATTCCGTTTTCCGGTCGAAACGATACAGCCCTCCCGTACCGGCCCCCAGCCAGATACGGCCCCGATGGTCCTCAAAAAGAGAGGTGATGGGAAAAATAAGTCCGTCCTTCACCAGAGAGTATGAGGTGAAACTCCCTTCGGTCTCATCGTACACATCCAGTCCCATCTGTGTTCCTGCCCATAGTTTCCCCAAATGGTCCACCAGCAGGGAGAAGATCATATTGCTGCTGATGGTGCAGTTGTGCCCGCCCGGCCGGTGCAGAAAACGGGTGAAGGTGGAATCTGTGCTGTTGAAACGGTTCAGGCCATATACGGTGGCAACCCAGATGTTGTGCCCTGAGTCCTCGGTGATGGCACGGACATAGTTGTTGCTGAGAGAAGAAGGATCATCGGCGTCATGCAGGAAAGAAGTGAAAGCATTCTTCCTGTCGTTGTATATGTTAAGACCGTTGAAGGTTCCTACCCACATCCTGCCCTGCGAATCGATAAAAAGGGTCCAGATGGCGCTGTTGCTGATGCTGCCGGGTTCGCCGAACGACTGTTTGTATATTTTGATCTTGTAACCGTCGTAACGGTTGAGACCATCCTCTGTGCCGAACCACAGGAAGCCGGTGCTGTCGCTGATGATGGTGTTGACAGTGGACTGGGAGAGTGCGATGCCCGAGGGCAGGCGCTGGAAGAACACCGGTTCCTGGGATCCTCCCCGGAAAGGTGTCACTGCCATCAGCAGAAAAAGGAAGAAGGTCTTTCTCACAATGGAGATGTTTTTTGGTTGCGGTTGTTCAATGGGTCCTTTCTTCTGCCAGGTTGCGGAGGGTGCCGTTCATCCAGGCGTTGACCACGTCGTTGATGTCGCGCAGGTCGGTGAGGACCACCTCCAGACCGGCCCGGAGAAAGCTCTCGTATGCTCCGCGCCCCATGCCGCCGGCCACCAGCACATCGCAATCGGCCAGCTCGGCAGCCATGGCACTGTGTTTCGACCGGGCCCCTGCATCGTAACCATGTCCCCGGCCATCGTCGTGCGTATGTTCTCCGGGAGAGGGGGGCTCTGTATGGGTATCCTGCGGAGCAAAATGTCCCGTGCCCCGGCGTCGCATCTCCACACCCACGGGATCACCCCCCTCGAGGGTGTAGATCTTGTAATAGGGGGAACGACCGAAGTGCTGGCTTACCGTCTCCCCGTCTGCTGTTACGATCGCTATCTTCATGCTTCCTGTTTTTCAGCGTTGGTACTGCAAACTTGCAAAATCCCCGGCATTTTAGCAACAGTCCCTTCTCTTTTTTGGACGAAACGGCTGTGGAGGGATAAGGGATATTTCTTACATTTACCTGCTCAAACACCGAAAATTATCTGTCATGAAAAAGAAGATAAACACCCGCCGTGTGCCGGTATACCGCGATGCAGCCTTTGACCTGCGCGACGCGGACACCACGGTAGCCGCTTTCGATGCCGACAGTGAGAACCCCCTGGAGATAAAGGATTTTATCTATTCACGTTACCGCAACCCTACGGTGATGGCTGTCGAGGAGCGTCTGGCGGCGCTGGAAGGGGC
>CAZYQV010000014.1:0-2514 GCA_964649775.1 uncultured Rikenellaceae bacterium | reverse complement strand
TCTGCGATCTCCAGGTAGAACTTGCTTTTCAGTGCACCGTCGTCTTCGAGCGATACGGCCTGTTTCAGGTATTTGATGGCCCTCTCATAATCCCCGCGTTTCTTATAGGTACGGGCGATATCATAAGCCAGTTTGGAGCTGGGCTCTATTTTGTTCAGGGCGATCATCGACTTGAGATAGAGTTCGGTTTCCTCACATCCCGTGTTCTTCAGCCAGAACACATACTTTTTCATGGCATCGGGATTGTCTTTGTTGTCTTCGAACTCGGGGGTGAAAAGGGCGATGAGCGACTCGCAGGTGGCAGCACCGCTGTTGGTGAACTGGGCGGCAATGGCATCCTTCAGTTTCAGCACCTCTTCGTTCTCCGGGTCCTCGTTGAGCTTCTTGTCAATGATCTGGGTAAGATTGGCATAATTGTTCACTACCTCCTCGCTGGTGATCACCCTGTCCTTGAAAAGGGCGATGGTCAGGTCCATGTAGGCTGCCATAATGGGTATTTTAGTGCTCTGTCTGCCCAGGTTGATGGCCTGGCCCAGGTAGTCATACGCCTTCTTCATGGCTCCGGGAGAGCTTTTTTTGTATTTCAGCAGGTCCAGCCCCATATATCCCAGTACGCGGGAACTGTCGGAGGGATAGAGCTTCAGACGCGTGGAGTAGATCATCATCACCGTGTCAAGGTAAGCGTAAGCTGTTTTCGTGTCTTTCTTCTGGAGAGCCTCTTTGACCTTGAATTTGTAAATGGTGGTACCATTCTGAAGGACTGCCCTGGCGAGTTTTCTTTTTTCATACCGGGCATCTTCTTTGAAGAGCTTCAGGCATCCTCCCTGTGAGACCTTACGCCAGTAAGGAAGGGCGTCGTTATAGTTTTTTTGCTTGTAATATTCTTTGTACAGGGAATAGTTCCTCAGACAGTTGTTGATGTCCATCTGCTGTGAGAAACTTGTCACTGTGCCTGTTACAGAGAGAATAAGAAAAATTGTCAGTGTTTGTAAAATTTTTTTCATGACGTAAATGTTTTAGTTACTTATATCTTCTTTTTACGAACCAGAGATCATTTACCGATATTCCAAATTTAATAATATTATATTGTTCTTTCACAAAATTCTTTTCGACATTTCCCCTCCACCCGCTTTCTATGGAGACATTGATCGTCGTCCTCCCTGACATTACTGCGGGTATGCCTGATCCGCGGTTGATGATCGGAAAACCTACTCCAAAACTTATGCCAAAGTCATTGACAGGTTCCTTATTGACGGTGAAGTAAGAGCTCCGGTAGTGAGTGCCGACGCGGTATTTAACGATTTTCCAGTATCTTCTGAAATCCCTGGGGTTGGGGCTGAACTCAAACCCTGCCCGTACGCTTTGTGACGGGATGAGAGAGTCGCTGCTGAAAGGGATGGAGGCCTTGCTCCAGTTGCTGTAGGTATAATCAGCCCCGACAGTCCATTTGTTGCCGTCGGAGAAGGTGAAACCGATGCCCAGCAGAGGGGGCATGATGATCCGCTGGTTATACAGTGTATAATAGTTGATCGTATCCAGTTTTTTGCTGCCGTTGGGGAAGATGAGCACCGCATAATCATAGGCTTCTTCCGTATACCGGATCTTTTTGTTGGTGGTGCTGCCGATGAGGCCGATCACCAGCCGTTTCTCCTCCCCGAAACGGGCCGTATACTGCAGCCCCACGTCGAAATTGAAGTCGCTCACAATATAGTTCCTGTCGAGACGGGTATGGAAAGCACTGGGGTTGTCGGGGAAATAGAGTTCATGGCTTTTGTGGATCTTGCCGAAGAGATAATCGAAGTTGAAGCCGATGGAGAGGTGGTCAAAAAGCTCGATGGCTGTCCCGGCAAAAAAACGGGTCACTCCGCCCTCTCCCTTGAAATAGTAGGAGAGCTCTCCTACCTGCGGGTTGTATAAGGGATCCTGCGAGTCTACCCGCTCGTTGAGGGCATAGCCGGTAAAAGCAGAAGGAACGAAGCCAAGGGCAATGCCCATATTGCGAAAAACAGGAAAACTGAAGGTCAGATGTCCCAGGTTAAGATCGTGGGTTCTCTCTGAATGATCTTTGCTTTGCAGCTTGGTGGTTTTTCCGTTTGCCCCGAAATCGAACACAAAGCTGAGACTGTCACGTGCCGAGATAGAGGCCGGGTTGTTGAAGTCAATGTAAGAGGGATCGCGCATGCCGATGCTGATGCCTCCCATGGCACTGTTACGGATCAGCACAGGATTGGGGAGGTTTCCCAGCCCTTTCATGGAAAAAGGGGAGTTATAGGTGGTCTGGGCATGCCCTGCCGGCAAAAGGCTAATAAGAAGAAAGAACAGAAAGGATATATGTCTGTTATTGTACATTGAATTCCAATATTCGGTTAAGCCCGTATGCTGTCAGATCCGGGAGGACAAAGATGCTATTTTTTAACTTTTTATCAAAAAAAAAGGCATCTCCGCCGGTGAGGAGCGTTCGCAGCGGGGGCCACTGTTCCCTGAAGCTTTCAATGATCCCGTCCATTTCGGCGG
>CAZYQV010000013.1:0-8217 GCA_964649775.1 uncultured Rikenellaceae bacterium | reverse complement strand
CCTGTGCCCCCTCCCCGCGGATCCTCTCCATCACCCGCCCGGGCAGATGATCGAAGTATCCGTCAGGGACCCGGAAAACATCCTTTTTCCCGCCGTTTTCATCAGTCACACCCATATTCGGTTCCCTTTTTTCCATTTCTGTTTATTTGACTCATCCACGCCCTGAAAGTTTAACCCTGTGATAAAAATTGTTCGATCTTGCGCACCGCATGGTGATAAGATGCTTTCAGGGCTCCGACGGAGGTCCCCAGGATCTCCGACATATCTTCGTATTTCAGGTTCTCAAAATACTTCATGTTAAACACCAGTCTCTGTTTTTCAGGCAGCCGCAGGAGCGCTCTCTGCAGCTTCTCCGCGACGGCATCCCCTGCGAAGTACTCATCGCTCAGGAGGGTCTCCTCCAGCTGTTTCTCATAGCCCGACCATGGCAGGAAACGGTTCCTTTTCTCTCTTTTCAGGAAGGAGAGGGCTTCGTTGGTGGCAATGCGGTAGAGCCACGTAAAAAGCCCCGAGCCGCCACGGAAGCCATCCAGGTTGTTCCACACCTTGATGAACGTGTTCTGCAGGACATCATCGGCATCCTCATGGGAAAGAACGATATGTCTCACATGCCAGTACAGCCTGCGCTGGTATTTCTCCATGATGAGTGTGAAGGCATGCTCACGGCTGCCGGGATCCGAGAACAGGGATACGAGCTCTTTGTCCGTGTACTTCTCCAAAAAGGTCTTTTTAAGATATTTGACTGCACAGAACAGGAAAGGTTTAAAAGGGATCAGAAAAAGCGGACCGTCAGGCTCTGCCCCGATTCCAGCTTGAATTTCTTTTCGCGGGTATATTCAATGCTTTTGGAATACCTGGGGCGGTAGACAATGATATAGTTTCCCGGCAGCAGGTCGAGGGACTGGCGTGTCACATTGTTTTTCAGGTTGATCACCCACTCCTGTTCTTTGCCGTTGAGACGGTAGAGGCTGGCATAGCCTTCTTTGGGAAAAAAGACATTGATCAGTCCCGGCTGCGGTATCTCCACACTGGTCGTGGTGCTCTGTTTGATCTCGACCGTCAGTTTCATCCGCGGCAGGACGAGCACCTCAATGTCATATTTCCCGGTAAGATATCTTTCTTTCTCATTGATCTTCTGCACATTGATGATCTCCCTGCCGCCCTGCCGTCTGACGACCACGCTTTGGTCACGATAGGTGCTGGAGGAGGTCACCGTGAGACTGCCCTGGGGAGCATCCACCGGGATGATCGTATGCTTGCGGGGATATACATGGATGCTGTCCACCGTCACCGGAGGGATGGTATGCACCACCAGCCGGTAAGTGACGAGAGGGTCGAGGTAGATGGTGTCGGGGTTGCCGCGGTTGTTGATCGTCTGGTAAAAATTGTTCATCACCTTGCCCGACATCATATCGTAAAAGGTCATGTTCACATTGCTCTCGGTGGGGTTGCCGTAGCTGTCCAGCAGGTTCACCTGGGCGGTGGTCCTGTCGAGGGCCTCACGGATAACGACCTTGAGCACATTGCTGAACTCTTTCTCGTCGGCAGCATCATAAAAACGCCCTACACAGTGGTAGGTCTTGCGGAACTCAGGATCCTCGCCGATGCCGATGACAAAAGGTCGCAGGATGATCCCCTGTTTCTGCAGTTTCTTAGATACGGCACAGGGGTCGCCGTCACAGGCCTCTATACCGTCGGTGATCAGCACGATGACGTTGCGGCAGTTATCACAGGGAGGAAAGTCGTTGGGCGCCAGCGCCAGCGACCGCGCGATGGGTGTCGTACCCTTGGGGATGAGATAGCTCAGCTTGTGCTTGATGGCCCCGGCATTGTTGGGAGCAAAAGGCACCTCCAGACGGCTGTCGGAACAATCCTGCGGCGGCACGGGACTCTGATGCCCGAAGACACGCAGGGCCATCTGCACATGCCGTACATTCTGCAGACTGTCGACGGTGGAGGAGAGAAAACGCCTGGCAATGTTGATCTTCTTGTCACTGTTCCACTTGCCCGACATGCTCTTGGAACAGTCGAACACGAACAGGATCCTCGTCAGCGGCGGCTCGGGCCTTTTTTTCAGGGGGATCTGCGAAAAAAGGGAAGGTCCCGCAAACAGGAAAAGCAGAATATAAACGATGTACCCTCTGGTTATCTGAAACTTCACAACAACGTTTTTCTCTGTGAGAGATCAAAATTCGATCCATAAAGTTATAAAAAATAGTTTTTCCCTGCTGTCGCAGACCTGTTATTCTCCTTTCCCGGGAAAAAGTGGTATTTTTGTCACGAACACAAACAACTGCTCATGAGCTTACAATGCGGCATTATAGGTCTTGCCAATACGGGCAAGACAACCCTTTTCAACTGTATGTCCGCCACCAAGGCGGAGGTATCCGATTTTGCATTCGGCTCGCGCAAGACCAACATAGGCATCATCCAGGTGCCCGACCCGCGGCTGTACGAGCTGGAGAAACACCAGCCCACCGAGAAGATCATCCCGGCGACGGTCGAGGTGCTCGACATCCCCGGTCTGACGAAAGGCTCCAGCCAGGGGGAGGGCGTGGGCAACCAGTTCCTCGCCGACATACGCAACTGCGACGCCCTGATCCATGTGCTGCGCTGCTTCGACGATGACAACCTGCCCCACATCGAAGGGTCGGTGGATCCTGTGCGCGACAAGGAGATCGTCGACTTCGAGCTGCAGGTGAAAGACCTTGAGTCGGTGGAGAAACGCATGGAGAAAGTAAAAAAACAGGCCAAAAGCGGGGACAAGGAAGCACGTCATGCCGTGGAGGTGCTGGAGAAGGTAAAAGGCCACCTCGAAGAATACCAGCCGCTGCGCACCCTCTCTCTCACGGAGGAGGAGAAAAAGGTGACGGACCCCCTCTTCCTGCTTACCGCCAAGCCGGTGCTCTATGTGTGCAACGTCGACGAGGCCTCGGCCGTGGAGGGCAACGCTTATGTGGAGAAAGTGCGGGAAGCCATCCGCGACGAGGAGGCCGGGCTGATCATCATCGCCGGCGCCATGGAGGCCGAGATCGCCGAGCTCGATGACCCCGGCGACAGGCAAGCTTTCCTCGAAGAGATGGGCCTCACCGAGCCCGGCGTCGACAAGGTGATACGTGCCGCCTACGACCTGCTCGACCTGCAGACCTTCTTCACCGTCGGCCCCAAGGAGATCAGGGCCTGGACCATCCGCAAAGGCATGACGGCACCCCAGGCTGCCGGCGTCATCCACAGCGACCTCGAAAGGGGCTTCATACGCGCCGAGGTGATGAAATACGACGATTTTATCTCCCTCGGCTCCGAACAGGCATGCAAAGATGCGGGGAAGTTCCATATCGAAGGGAAAAACTACGTGGTGGAGGACGGAGACATCCTCCACATACGCTTCAACATCTGATCATGACCCGCACCCTCATCGCACTCTTTTTCCTGCTCTCCTCCTTCCCTCTGGCAGGACAGCAGCAGGCTCTCTCTCTCCGCCGGCAGGCGGAGGCGATCCTCAAGGAGCGCGGCGAGGTGCGTCTCGTCTTCCCCCGCCCGCCGGCAGAGGTGCTCAGAGAGCTGTCACACCTCCTCTCCATCGACCGTGTGGACAGCGACTCCGTAGAGGCCTATGCCGGCGCCGAAGCATACCGTTCTTTTCTGAAGCAACAGATACCCTACCGTCTGTGGCTGCCGGCAGCACCCTCCAAAGGTGTTATGACCGCTGCCACCCTGCAGGAGGTCACGGCATGGGATGTGTATCCCACCTACCCCCAGTACGACTCGGTGATGCATGCTTTTGCGGCAGACCATCCCGGGATCTGTCGCATAGACACCCTCGGCACCACCGTCAACGGACGCCTGCTGCTGGCGGTGAAGATCTCCGACAACGTGCTGCAGGACGAGGACGAGCCGGAGTTCTTCTACACCTCCACGATGCATGGCAACGAGACCGGCGGCTATGTCCTGCTGCTGCACCTCATCGACTCCCTCCTCAGCGGTTACGGCCACGGGGGACAGATACAGCGTCTGGTCGACAGCCTGGAGATATGGATCAACCCCCTGGCCAACCCCGACGGCACCTACCACGGCGGAGACAGCACCGTCGGCGGTGCCACCCGCTACAATGCCGAAGGCATCGACCTCAACCGCAACTACCCCGACCTGGTGGAAGGCCCCCACCCCGACGGCAACGACTATGCCATCGAGAACATAGCGATGATGACATTCCTGCAGACACATCACTTTGTGATGTCCGCCAACCTGCATGCCGGCGCCGAGGTGGTCAACTATCCCTGGGACAGCTGGAACTCCTCGGAGCGCACCCATGCCGACAACGGCTGGTTCATCCTTATCTCGCGCAACTATGCCGACACCGTGCATGCCCATGCTCCCGCCGGGTACATGACCGACCTGAACAACGGCATCACCAACGGCGGCGACTGGTACGAGATCAGCGGCGGCCGCCAGGACTATGTCACGGGCTTCCTCCACGGCCGCGAGGTGACCCTCGAGCTGGACAACACCAAGCTGACCCCGCCGGAGAACCTTATCTCTCTGTGGAACTACAACAAACGCTCGCTACTCAACTATATGGAGGAGACGATGTACGGGCTGGGCGGTTACGTTACCGATTATTATGCAGGCACCCCCGTACCTGCCAAAATAGAGATCCCGGGCCATGACGACGAATACTCTTTCCTCGTGGCCGACAGCACCACGGGGTATTTCCGGCGGCCTGTGCCCGCCGGCACGTGGAGCCTTCAGGTCACCGCCACCGGCTATGACACGCTGATCCTTCCGGACGTGGAGACTGACACCGGCAGGCTCACCTGGCTGGCGATCCGGATGGGAGGACCCGTAAGGCGCGAGGAAATAACCTCTCCGCAGGTGAAGATATGGCCCAACCCGGTGGAGGAAGGAGGTGTACTGTACTTCACCCTTCCCCGCGAAGAACGTTGCACCGTACTGCTCACCTCCGTCACCGGCCGGCAGATACGACTCATCGACAACAGGCTCTTGCAGCAGGGGCGTCATAGCCTCTCCCTCCCCGGCGATATCAGGGGAGTATGGATGATCACCATCCGGGGAGAAAACAGACTCGTTTTTTCTGAAAAAATACTGATCCTGCCATAACCCTGTCGATATTCCCGGAAAAGCCACGTAATTTTTATAAAAACATTATTTTTGCCCGGTCCTAAAAAAAACAGACGACAGCATTATGGAAAGATCCGGAAGAAGATCTGCAGGAATGAGTGTGATAATATTGCTTATCTCCCTGTTTTACAGCTTTAGCATCCCGGGGGTTGCCCAGTTCTCCCGCAAGCTTCCCTCGACACGTCCCCGGCTGGTGGTAACGATCATCATCGATCCTTTCAGCATCGATCAGCTGAACCGTTACCAGGAGAAGATGGAAGAAGAGGGTTTCCGCAAGCTGATGAGCCAGGGCACTTTCTTCACCAATGCGCGTTACGATTATTTTTTCGCCGGGTCGGTCACCGGCATCGCCACGGTGATGAGCGGCAGCAATCCCAATGTGCACGGCATCGTGGGGAGCAACTGGTATGAGCCGTTGCAGGACACACGCATGTACTGCACGGCCGATGACCAGGCGGAGGCCGTGGGGGGCAGCTACGACAACGGCCGCCACTCGCCCGGCCATCTGCTCACCTCCACCATAGGCGACGAGATCAGGCTGAGCAGCCGCATGAAAGGAAAATCTTTTTCCGTAGCCCTCCACGCCGACGACGCCGTGCTGGCCGGCGGGCATCTGGCCAATGCAGCATACTGGTTTGATGACCAAAGGGGCACGTGGATGAGCAGCACTTATTACATGGACTCGCTACCCTCGTGGGTGAAGAGCTTCAACGACAAAGAGCTCACACGCACCTACCTGGACAAGATATGGGAGCCCCTGCTGCCACCGCAGGAGTACGGTGCCAGCCTGCCCGACTCGGCCGACAAAGCCGGCGGCCTGCTGGGCCGGACGGTCTTCCCCTATGATCTGAAGAAGATATCATTCCTGGGACGCCGTCATGAGGAGCTGGGCGTGCTCAAAAAGACGCCTTTCGGCAACACCTACACAGAGGACTTCGTCACCAACCTCATCGTCCACGAGGAGCTGGGCAGGGACGACATCTGTGACTTCCTGGCAATCACCTTCTCGGCCAACCGCGAGATCCTCCGCACCTTCGGCCCCGGCTCACGGGAGATGGAGGATGCCCTGCTGCGCCTGGACAGAGACCTCGCCCACCTCATCTCCTTCCTTGAGCAGGAAGTGGGCAGGGAGAACACCCTGATCGTCCTCACCGCCTCGCGCGGCATCTCCTGCGACGTGAAACAGATGGACGGCATAGGCATACCCTCGGGGTTCTTCAACCCCAACCAGGCCATGACCCTCCTGCGCAGCTATCTCAATGTCGTCTACGGCGAAGGCAACTGGGTGAAAGGATACTACAACCATCAGATATACCTCGACCACGTGCTGATAGAAGATGCCAACATCAACCTCTACGCCATGCAGGACAGGGTAGCCGATTTCATGATACAGTTCTCGGGCGTGAGCCATGTGATGACCGCCCACACCCTGCGGGAGGCCGGCAACAGCAGCCCCGTCTTCATGAAGATACAGAACGGCTTCTTCCCCAAACGCTCGGGCGACGTGTTCGTCGTGCTCAACCCGGGATGGCAGGAGAAAAACAGCACGGAGATGAACACCGGATCGGGGTTCTGGTACGACTCGCATGTGCCGCTCATCTGGTACGGATGGAAAATACCCCGCAGCACAAGCTTCCACCGCGTCGACATGACCGCCGTGGCTCCCACCATCTCCTATTTCCTGAAAATACCCGCTCCCAACGGCTCCGACGGACTCCTCATCGAAGAACTGCTCAACACAAAAAGCAAGTGATATTGGTTTTGGAATGATTGTTGTAAAACTTTTCCTGAAATAAGATTTGTATATGTTGAGATATTTATATATTTGCAAACTAATTTTTTTAACCAATTGATTACTTGTATTATGAAGACATTGAAGTTACTGGTTCTATCGACGGTTCTGATCTTTGGAGTAACGGCAGTCACACTGGCCCAGGATGAGAAAGAGATCATTGACGCATATAACAAAGGAGTGCAGCTGCTTAACAGTGATACGAAAGCAGCCATCGCCTCTTTCAAGAAATGTATCTCGCTGGCCGACGATGCCGAGGAGCTAAGTGAAAAAGGTGAACAGACCAAAAAACTGGCGGAAGACCAGATCCCCAAATTGTATTACAAACTGGCCGTGGAATCATACAAGAAGCATGATTTCGAAGGTGCCATCAAATATTTTGAGCAGACCAAAAAGGCCGGTAAAAAATATGGCAACACAGCCCTGGCACAGAAGAGTGAGCGGCTGATCCCGAAACTCTATTATGCCTGGGGGAAACAGGAATACAGCAAGAAAAACTATGACCAGGCGTTGCAGATCTTCGACAAAGGCATTGCCGTCAACCCCAATCTGGCCAGCGCCTATCTTGGCAAAGCGCTCGTCTATGACAAGATGAAGCAGGAAAACAAGATGAAGGAGAGTGCCGACAAGGCCATCGAGATCGCCAAAAATATCCATGACCAGAAGACGCTGATGAACGCACAGAAGTTTATGCGCAATTACACTTACAACCATGCCGTCATCGCCATTCAGAACAACAAGCAGAGCGAGGCGGAGAAATATCTGAATGCTTCCATCGGCTACGGGAACCAGTCTCCCGATGTCTATTACGAGCTGGGCAAGATCTACCGCAAGCAGGGCAAGTACAGCGAAGCGCTCAATTACCTGCAGAAAGCCCTCACCCTCGACCAGGGCAATGAGGTGGTCAAGGCAAAGTATTACTTCGCCCTGGGCAAAGTGTACGAAGGGATGAACAAGAAAACGGAAGCCTGTGCTGCTTTCAAAAAAGCCCTCCATCCCCCTTATGATGAGAGTGCCAAGTACGAGCTGGAACAGGTGCTTAAATGCAAATAAGAAGAAACAGGAAAAAGACAAAGGGTTGCTGCGGCAACCCTTTTTTTATCCAAATGGCGCATCAGAAAACCCGGCATAGCCGCATTGTTCGTTAGCCGGGGTTAACCCTTTGCCCTGCCGAAGCTACGCGAAAGCGGGTTCTGGGTGTATGTTCACCGGAAGCTTTCTGCCACCCTTTTCATCTCTTTCACCAGGGAGATGTTCTCTTCGATAGCATTCCCCACCACCACCAT
>CAZYQV010000012.1:0-2735 GCA_964649775.1 uncultured Rikenellaceae bacterium | reverse complement strand
GAGCTCCAGCGGGATCTCTACCGTGCCTGTTTTTTCTCCTTTTGTCAGGGTGAGCTGCCAGCTGCTTTGCCGTATGCCGCTACCCGTGACGATGAGGTTGTAAGAATCTGCCGGCAAGCGGGTAGTGAACGTACCGTCGCCGGAGATCTGCTCCAGGAGCGCCACCGTATCCTGTGTAGAGCTGTTGATGACCACCACCTTCACGTCGCCGGGGAGAGCGGCGTGGGCAGGCATCGCCAGATGACCGGTGACCACCGCAGGACGGGGATGGGAAGCCGAAAAGAACTCGATCATGGTGATGTATGCACTCTTGGGGGCGGTGACGGAATAACGGGTGAAATATCCTTTTACTCCGTTGTCTGCCGGCACGAAAAAGAGATCGTCATCGGTGGTGTTGGGGGGATGGCCAGCGTTCACCGGCTCTGTCCAGCTGCCGTTCTTTTTCTCCGAGACGAATATATCGTATCCTCCCATGCCGGCATGACCGTCGGAGCTGAAGAAAAGTTTGTTGCCCTGATCCGTGAGGAGGGGAGATCTTTCGTTGAAAGGGGTGTTGACAGGCGCTCCCAAAGGCTCTATGCCGTCCCAGGAGCCGTCGCTCTCCCGGCGGGCGGTGAAGATATCATAGCCCCCCTCGCCGCCTGCCCGGTCACTGACAAAGTACAGCTGCCGGCCGTCGGGTGAGAGAGAGGCAAAGATCTCGTTCTTCAGCGTGTTCACCCTCCCTTTCAGGGGAACGGCTTTCCCCCATCGCTCCTCTCCCGCCATCCAGTGGCTTACATATATATTATAGTTGTCTTTTCCCGGTACGGTGAGAAAGAGTACTGTGCCGTCATGGTTGAGGGAGGCTACGCGGTAGCTGCCATCCGACTGGATATCCATGGTGATATTCCTGGGGGTGAGCCATGCCCCGTGTGAGAATCGTGTGAAATAGATGGCATGGTAATATTTTGCATCACTCATATAGACCATCGTCCTGCCATCGCCCGAGACGGCAGGGTGGTAATTGACCCTGCTGGTTTTAAGCAACTCGGGCTGTACCAGATCGACGTCCGGCTTCTCCCGGAGCATCTGACGGGCCAGCTCACAGCTGCTGATCATCCTGTCGGCTTTCTCATGGCCCTCCTTTTTCCTGAGGCTCTTCTTATATTTGTTGTAAGCTTCAAAGGCTTTATCGAGATCGCCGGTGACCTGCCATGCTCTCCCCAGCATAAGCCATGCTTCCCGCGGTGCCTGTCGCTCGTCATAGATCGCTTCCTGGTATTTTTTTGTGATCCCGGTGACGGCCTTTTCCAGCCAGGGGATGGCCTCACCCCGCAGTCCGGGGATATGGAGATAGCACAATCCGACGAGATACTGCAGGTTGGTGTTGGCAGGATCCTTTTCTGCCAGTCCTTTGTAGAGAGGGAGCGCTTCCTCCCAGCGATCATACAGGGTCAGGAAATTGGCCTGGTAGAAGAGTTTTTCCGCCGTCACATCGCCGGCAGGTTTCTGGGAAAAAAGAGGCAGCCACAGAACGGACAACATGATGATCCCGAAGGTGATCCCTTTTCTTTTCATGATGTGTCGCTTAACGCCTCCGCAGTGCCGGAGGTGCTGGGGTTATTTTATTCTCAGGCTGTCCGGGATCTCTACTTTTTCATTTTCCACCTTAACACCTGCGGCATGGGTGACCGTCACCTCCACGCGTCTGTTGTAAGCACGTCCTTCGGGGCAGTCTTTGCCGTCAGGATATTTGTTGATCGCCAGGAAGTTCGTCTCGCCGGCACCCTTCAGGGTATAACGGGAAGAGGGGATACCTCCTTTTTCGAGGAGCGCAGCCACAGCCCTGGCTCTGCGCAGGGAGAGCCTGCGGTTGTACCCTGCAGGACCTTTCGAGTCGGTGTAACCCGTGATCTCGACGGTCATGTCCGGATATTTCTTCATCATGGAGATCAGCTTATCCACTTTGGCCATCTCTTTGGCTGCGATGGTGTGCTTGTCGAAACCGAAGAAAATGACCGGCATGGTGACTTTCTCCTCTGCCACGGGCTGCATGGTCATGCTGATATTCAGATGACCCACCGAATAGTCGGAGGGGATGGTGACAGGATAGGTGCTTTTCTGATATTTGTCAGCAGAAACGACCAGATGGTAGTTGCCGGTGACCTTCTCGGTGAACTGGAATTTCCCATCCTGTGCCAGAGGCATCTTTGCGAGGACCTGCCCCTGCTCATCCTGCATCTGTACCTCACCCGAAGGAGTGACGCCGGGCTGAAGGTCGCGGAAAGTCACCTGGCCGCTGATCGTCACAGGGCGGGGGTTCAGGTCGGAGTAGAACTCGACCCGGTAAACATCCCTGTCCCCGAGACTTGTCTCCGGGTCGAACATAGAATAATAGCCGTAAATCTTTGCGACGATGGGGACAAAGAAAATATCGTCGTCGGTCGTATTGATGGGATAACCCAGGTTCACAGGCTTCGACCAGCTGCCGTCGGGTTTTCTTTCAGAGTAGAAGATGTCGAACCCTCCCATGCTGTTGTGTCCCTGGGAGCTGAAGTAAAGGGTTTTTCCGTCGTTGGAGAAAAAAGGTGTTTCCTCATTGAACTGAGTGTTGATCACGGGACCGAGGTTGACGGGAGGCCCCCAGATGCCCAGGGTCTCATCCCATTGCGAGACGTAGATGTCGAGGCCGCCGCGGGAGTCTTTCTTGTTACTGGTGAAATAGAGGCTTTTGCCGTCGGGCGAGAGGGTGG
>CAZYQV010000011.1:0-8646 GCA_964649775.1 uncultured Rikenellaceae bacterium | reverse complement strand
TCATCGCTTCATCGCTTCATCGCTTCATCGCTTTATCGCTTCCCTTCAACTCTTCAACCTTTCAACTCCTTTAACCTCCTGAAACGCCTTCCCCATATTCTCAATGATATCGGAAGCGATCAATGCTTCCTCTCCTCTCTCTTCACGGGCCCTGTCGCCGGCGAGGCCATGGATGAACACCCCTATCCTGGCGGCATCGAAAGGATCATAACGTTGTGCCAGGAGGCCCAGGATGATGCCGGTGAGCACATCTCCGCTGCCGGCCGTGGCCATCCCCGGGTTCCCTGTCATGTTGAACCACACCTCCCCCGCCGGTGAAGCTATGGCCGTATGTGCACCTTTGAGCACCACGATCACTTTGTATTTCACCGCAAAATCCAAGGCTTTGTGCACTCTCTCATAGCCATTCACTGCGGGGCCTGCCAATCGCTCAAACTCTTTGGGATGGGGGGTGAGCACCGTGCCCTCCGGCAGCTCCTCATACCATTCAGGATGCATAGCCAGCATATTAAGCGCGTCGGCGTCGAGCACCAGGGGTGTCTTCGCCGTGGTGATCAGGGCATGGAGGGCCTTCTGGGAGTTGCTCCGTGTGCCCAGCGCCGGGCCGGCACCTACGGCAGAGTAAGGAGTTAGATCGGGCACCTCGCTGAAAAGGATGTCCGACTGATCGCTCTCCAGCATCGCCTCGGGCACAGCCGTCTGCAGGATATCATTGCCCAGCCGCGGCACATGCACCGTCAAGAGCCCAACGCCACTGCGCAGACAGCCTCTTGAGGCCAGCACCGCCGCCCCCATGCGCCCGCAGGAGCCTGAGATAAGCATTGCATGACCATAGGTGCCCTTGTGACTGAACTTTTTCCGTGGTCTTATCAAACCCGCCACATCAGCAACCGTCAAATAATGATACGGGGTAGGCGTGGCAGCAATGATGTCGGGATGGAGGCCTATGTCAAGCACTACCCACTCCCCGGTGAACGCATCGTTCTCGGGAAAGAAAAAAGAGAGCTTGGGGAACTGAAAGGTAAGGGTATAGTCCGCCTTTAATATTTTCTCCGCATCATTTTCCGTGTTGTCCTCACCGAAAAGTCCCGACGGCACATCGATGGCAACGACCGCAGCACCGGAAGCATTGATACGTGCCACCGCTTTCTCCGGCAGTCCCCGCAGAGGGCGTGTAAGGCCCGAACCAAAAATGCCGTCGATCACCAGCACGCCGGAGGTCACCTCCGGCAGCTCTTCTTCACTGCGTATCATCTTCACCGGCACCTTGCCTGTCTTTTCAAGCCTTTCCAGATTGATGCGGCAACTGTTGGAGATCTTATCGGTGAAACGAAGAAAATAGTCCTCCACCACATACCCCGCCCCGGCGAGCATACGTGCCAGGGCCAGACTGTCCCCTCCGTTGTTGCCGGGGCCGGTGAAGACCATCACCCGCCGGTCTTTGTCGAAATGTGCCGTGACCCATCCAAACAGTTTTCCGGCAGCACGCTCCATCAGATCGATATCGGCGATCGGCTCATGTGCTATGGTATAAGCATCGATGTTGTGTACTTCGGATGTTCTGAACAGTTTCATCTCCCTGCTGTTTGTTGCACTACAAAGTTAATAAAGATGCCCGGCTTTTCAATGTCCCGGGAACATTTCAGCGCATCTTGCGAAAGACGGGAAATAATTTGTCATTAGAAAAAGATAATTATTTTTGCCTCTGAGAGTTTCAGTAATAACCATAAAACCACAGAGCATGTTCAAAGGGCATCCCAAAGGATTGTACGTAGCTTTTTTTGCCAACATGGGCGAACGTTTCGGTTTTTACACCATGATGGCCATTCTTGTGTTGTTCCTCCAGGCAAAGTATGGCCTGTCTGCCGAGAAAGCAGGTTCCATTTACAGTACTTTCTATTTTGCCATTTACGGTCTGGCCCTCCTGGGAGGTATCCTGGCCGACGTAACAGGCAAACTGATGCGCACCATCCTGTCGGGGCTGATCATCATGTTCCTCGGCTATGTGCTCATGTCTGTACCCGGTTTCGGGCTGGGGGTCACGCTGGCAGCGCTGGCGATCATCGCCTTCGGCAACGGTCTCTTCAAGGGCAACCTGCAGGCCCTCGTCGGCAACCTGTACGAAGATCCCAAATATGCCCATCTGCGCGACCGGGCCTTCACCATCTTCTATATGGGCATCAACATCGGTGCTTTTTTCGCTCCCAGCGCCGCCACCGGCGTCCGCAACTGGTGGCTGAAAACGCATGGCCTCGGATACAACGCCAACCTGCCGCAGCTGGCCCACGGCTATCTTAACGGCGAGCAGGTCGACCTGGCAGCCTTGCAGTCGCTGGCCAACCAGGTCTCGTCGGCCCCCGTCACCAACCTGAAAGAGTTCGCAGCACATTATATTGAGGTGTTCGGCCAGGGATACCACATCGCTTTCGGCGTCGCCGGCATCTCCATGGTCATCTCCCTGATCATCTACCTGGTGCTGAACAAATACCTCCGGTATGGAGACATTGCCAACAAGAAAAAAGAAGAGCTCCCTCCCACGATGCAGGAGATCTCCCCCAAAGAGACCCGGGAAAGGCTCACGGCCCTGGGACTGGTTTTTATCACAGTCATTTTTTTCTGGATGGCTTTCCACCAGAACGGACTGACCCTGACGCTCTTTGCCCGCGACTATATCCGCGAACACGTTTCCCGCTGGTCATATATTTTCTTCGACCTGCGTTCCTTCCTCCCGCTCATCTTTGCCATCATAGGACTGATCTACGCCCTGAACAAAAATGTGGCGGGTAAGATGCGTTTCGGCGGGCTCTCCCTGGCCGTAGCGTCATTGATCGTCCTCTACTTTGTCGTCCGGGGGTTCAGTGACCAGATGCCCATAGAGCCTGAGAAGTTCCAGCATTTCAATCCCATCTTCATCGTCTTCCTGACCCCCGTGGTGGTATGGTTTTTCGGCTGGCTCGACCAGAAAGGCAAAGAACCTTCCACCCCCCGCAAGATAGCCATCGGCATGTTCCTCGCTTCCATCGCCTATCTGCTTCTCGTTGTCCCCTCCATGCATCTGCCGGCACCCAAAGTGATAGGCGATGCAGGATCACCGGACAGGATCTCGGAGCAGTGGCTTATCTCTACCTATTTTATCCTTACCATCGCAGAATTGTTCCTCAGTCCGATGGGGATCTCTTTCTTCTCCAAAGTGGCCCCGCCCAGGATGAAAGGTTCGATGCAGGGCGTATGGCTGGGAGCCACCGCCGTGGGGAACCTGCTGCTACAGGTAGGCACCTTCTTCTGGGTACGTCTCGAGCTGTGGCAGGTATGGTCGATATTCATCGCGGTCACCCTTCTCTCGGGACTCTTCATCGTTTCCATCATGAAACGGTTGGAAAAAGTAGCCGGCACATAACCTAATATCCAAATATCATCATGGATCATCTCATCAACTTTCTGAAACGAATTGTTTTGCTTTTCCTGGTGGCAGGGATGCTCGCGGGCATCACCTCCTGCACCAAACATCCCGATCGTCAACTGCCCAACGTTGTGATCATCTTTATCGACGACCAGGGCTACGGCGACATCGCCCCCAACGGCGCCATCGACTACCAGACACCCAACATAGACCGGCTGGCGGCCGAAGGGATGCGTTTCACCAATTTTTATGCCGCCCAGGCGGTCTGCAGCGCTTCGCGCGCAGGGCTCCTCACCGGCTGCTATCCCAACCGCATCGGCATCTCGGGGGCTCTTATGCCCTGGGCAAAGATCGGCATCAGCGACAAAGAGATGACCATCGCCCAGCTGCTTAAGCAGAAAGGCTATGCCACAGGCATGGTAGGCAAGTGGCACCTGGGTCACCTGAAGCCCTTCCTGCCCCTCCAGCACGGCTTCGACGATTACCTGGGACTGCCTTACTCCAACGACATGTGGCCCGTGGATTTCGACGGCACACCGGTCACCAAAGACTCTCCCAAACCGTGGAAGGCCAAGTATCCGCCGCTGCCTGTCATCGACGGCAACGAGAAGGTCATGGAGATAAAGACCCTCGACGACCAAGGCAAGCTGACCACCATGTACACCGAACGGGCCGTACAGTTCATCAAGAAGCACCATGACGAACCTTTCTTCCTCTACTTCGCCCACTCGATGGTCCATGTGCCGCTGGGGGTCTCCGACAAATTCAAAGGCAAAAGCAAGCAGGGCCTTTTCGGAGACGTGATGATGGAGGTAGACTGGTCGGTGGGTGAGGTGATGAAAGCCCTCGATAAATACGGCCTGCGTGACAACACCCTGGTCATCTACACCAGTGACAACGGTCCCTGGCTCAACTTCGGCAACCACGCCGGCTCCACCGGCGGACTGCGCGAAGGCAAAGGCACCAGCTGGGAGGGCGGACAACGGGAACCCTGCATCATGCGCTGGCCCGGCGTGATCCCCGAAGGGACCATCTGCAATAAACTCTCTTCCACCATCGACATCCTCCCCACCCTCGCCGCCATCACCGGCGCCCGCCTGCCTGACCATAAGATCGACGGCGTCAATATCCTCCCCCTGATGAAAGGAGAAAAAGATGCCAACCCCAGGGATGTCTTCTACTATTATTACCAGCGCAACAGCCTGGAAGCCGTACGCAAAGGACACTGGAAACTGGTGCTGCCCCATGCCTATCGCTCTTACGTAGGTGTACCTCCCGGCCACGACGGCTTCCCCGGACCTTACGCACACGACTCTACCGGCCTGGCCCTCTACAACCTGCGCAGAGACCCCGGAGAACGGTACAACGTGATAGAACAACACCCCGGCGTGGTCAAAGAGATCATGGCAGAGGTGGAAAAAGCCAGGGATGATCTGGGCGATGACCTCACCGGCAACCCCGGAAAAAACAGACGCCCTCCCGGGAAAATGGAAAAGAACGATGAATAACTATACATGAGCAGGATCGTTCTTGGATTTTTTTATTAAATTAGGCCCACCATCCTGTGCAAACAAAAAACGGTATGGAACCGATAAACATAGAGGAAACCGTAAAGACCCCGCTGATCCGTTACCTTCCGGAACTCAACAAAATAGAGATCCGCGGAAAATCCATTCCGGAAGATCCCCGGGAGTTCTTCAACCCCATACTCAAATGGTTCGAGGATTTTTCCGCCTCGCCGCCGGAAAACACCACCGTGGAGGTCAAACTGGAATATTTCAATACCAGCTCTTCCAAAACCTTTCTCCAGATATTCAAAAAGCTGGAGAATGTTGTCAGGAAAAAGAAAAACATCAACATCAACTGGTATTATGAAGTGGATGACTATGACATGAAAGAATGCGGCGAGGATTACAGAAGCATGCTGAAAGTACCCTTCCGGATGATCGAGGTGATGGAGTGACCTTTTTCAAAGAACACTCTGTCCGGACAAGAAAAGAAAAAAAGGAGGTGATCACCTCCTTTTTTGTTTTGTAGCGAGAGAGGGACTTGAACCCTCGACCTCAGGATTATGAATCCTGCGCTCTAACCAGCTGAGCTACCTCGCCCTGAAAATGCGGTGCAAATATACAATTTCCTGTTAAAATGCAACCTCCCCGCAACACAATTTTATCCCGAAAAAGATCACGGCCGATCTTTGCATAAGCAGGTCCGGCCGGCCCGGTAATTTCCTGTTTTCAAAAAGATCAGGAAAAATTTTTTTTCTTAATATTTTTCCTATATTGCAAACAAACCTATATACTTTTTTATCCGGGCTAATGAAAACAAAATACGAACTGGAATATACGATCAACACCTCTCCCCATGTTCTTTTCAACCGGCTGAGCACTGCAGGTGGCCTGTGTGAATGGTTTGCTGATGATGTGTACGTGAACGGTGATATCTTTACTTTTATCTGGGAAGGGACGGAACAAAAAGCCCGCATGACCGCTCTGAAAGAAAACAAGTTTGTCCGTTTCCACTGGGAAGATGACGACGACCCCAAATCCTTTTTTGAGTTCCGCATCAACATCGACGAGCTCACCAAAGACGTTGCACTCATGGTCACCGACTTTGCCGAAGATGATGAAAAAGATGATGCTATCGACCTGTGGAATACCCAGATCGCCGAGCTCAAGAGAAATCTGGGTCTCTGATCCTTCCTCTCCTGCTTAAAATATCTTACTTTTGTCAACGTTTCACTAAGAAAGGAGTTCTCCCGGCATGAAGCGACTGCATCGCTATATACTTCGTTCCTTCATAGGGCCGCTGGTGCTGACCTTTTTCATCGTCATGTTCCTGATGATCATGCAGTTCCTGTGGAAATACATCGACGACCTCGTCGGCAAGGGGCTGCATGCCGACGTACTGGCCGAACTGCTTTTCTACCTGGCAGCCAGTTTTGTTCCGATGGCGCTTCCCCTGGCCATCCTGCTGGCAGCGCTCATGACCTTCGGCAACTTCGGTGAACGCTTCGAGCTGACGGCCATGAAGTCCTCGGGGATCCCCCTGCAGAAGATCATGCTTCCTGTCTTCTACCTCATGATCTTCCTGACCGTCTTCGCCTTTTATTTTGCCAACAACATCCTGCCTGTGGCCAACCTGAAATCCAGAGCCCTCATCTGGGACATCCAGCAACAACGCCCCGAGCTGAACATCAAAGCGGGAGAGTTCTACAACGGTATCGAAGGCTACAGCATCAAGATCGGCAGAAAAGATTTCAAGACCAACATGCTCTACAATATCCTGATATATGACCATACCGAAAAAAGAGGAAATGTTGCCGTCACTTATGCCGATTCGGGAAAGATGATCATCACGCCCGACAAAAAAGACCTGGTCTTCAACCTCTTCCACGGACGTTCCTATTACGAACTGCCCGTCAATAAAAAGAAACGTTACGGCAAGGAGAAAACCTATCCTTTCCGGCAGGATCATTTTGAGGATCAGACCATCATCATCAAACTCACGGGCTTCGGCCTGAAAAGAACCGACGAGAACCTGTTCAAGAACCATTACTCCATGCTCAACCTCCGGCAGCTGGAACATTTCACCGACTCGCTCACCCGCAAGCTGGAAGAGCGGCGGCAATCGGCCAAAAAGACCATCTGGGGCCAGCTTTTCGGGGAGGTGAGATATTTCAGGAACATGCACAAGAAAGACTCCACCCTGGCGGAGAAATACGCCGGAATGCCACCTTTCGATCTGCAGGCTGTCTTCGACACGCTCGACCCCTCCCTGAAACAATCCATCACCGAGGATGCCCTCAGCTCGGCACAGGGCACACGCGACTATGTCAGGAACATGGGCAAGATCATTGAATCACATATCAAATATATCCGGAGATACCAGATCGAGTGGCACAGGAAATTCACCCTCTCTCTGGCCTGTGTCATTTTTTTCTTCATCGGCGCCCCGCTGGGAGCGATCATCCGCAAAGGAGGCCTCGGCATGCCCGTGGTCATCTCTGTGGTTTTTTTCGTTTTCTATTACATCATCTCCATGTCGGGGGAAAAATTCGTCAGAGAAGATGTATGGTCGCCCATGACCGGCATGTGGATCTCCACCTTCATACTGCTTCCCATAGGCATCTACCTCACCTACAAATCCACCAATGATGCGGCCATCATGAGCTCGGAAGCATATTCCCAGTTCTTCCGGCAACTGTGGCAAAACCTGCGGGGCCTGCTGCCGGGGAGAAAAACCAAAGCAGAAGAGAAAAAATGAAGATCCTTATCCTCACGCCCAAGCCTCCTTTCCCGGCCCGTGACGGCAGCTCGCTGGCCACGGCCCAGGTGATCGAAGGCCTGGCAGCCAGAGGACATCAGGTGCATGTCTTCTTCCTGAACACCTCCAAACACAGAAGCTCTCCGTCGGATCTCCCCGGCAGGGAAAAGATCCGCTACACCCCTGTTAGCTGCGACACTTCCGTCCGGCCGTGGCCCGCTCTTGTCTCCCTTCTTTTCTCCCGCATACCTTACACCGTCTCACGCTTTATCACGCGTGACACGGTCAATGCCCTGGAAGAGCTCCTCACCGGCGAATCCTTCGACATCATCCAGATCGAGACCCTGATGATGACGCCATACCTCGACGTGGTAAGAAAACACAGCCATGCAAAGATCATTTTCCGGCCTCACAACGTCGAACATATCATCTGGTCGCGTCTTGCCGGCAATGAGAGAAATCCGCTAAAGAGAATCTACTTCACATCCCTGGCCCGGCAGATCAGCAACTATGAACGTTCGGTAGCAAACCGCTCCGGCCACCTCCTACCGATCAGCGACAGCGATGCAGCGGCCTTCCGGGAATGGAACCCGCAGGCGCAAATGATGGTGTTGCCGTACGGCGTCGACATAAAAAAAGACACGACACATCCTCCTGCCGGTCCGCCGGTGCTTCTTTTTTTGGGGGCCCTGGACTGGCGGCCCAACGTCCTGGGGCTGGAATGGTTCCTCCGGGAGGTATGGCCATCGCTCACACGCCGTCTGCCGCAGCTGGTCTTTCACATCGCCGGCCGCAACCCCGGCACGGCACTGCAAAAAATGATCAGGGAGAGCCCTTCGTCCGGAAAGATCATCTTCCACGGAGAGGTGGAGCATACAGATGATCTTTTCCTCCGGAGCAACCTGTTCATCGTACCCCTTTTCGCCGGCAGCGGCATACGTATCAAGATCCTGGAAGCCATCGCCCACGGGCTGGCAGTT
>CAZYQV010000010.1:0-7418 GCA_964649775.1 uncultured Rikenellaceae bacterium | reverse complement strand
ACTTCCCTTTTCTTTCCTCCCCCTTTCATTCCCCCTCCAAAGGGGGACATTTGCCTGCATTACTATTTCATATCCCCCCTCTCGATGGGGTGTCCCGGCTTGTCCGGGACGGGGGGGGTGTAATAATTTGGACGGAGGTGTTTTTTTATTGCTCTCCGCAACGGGGATGAAGAGCGGGATCACTCTTCCACGTGATGCTGCTCTTCCATGTACTTCTCTCCTTCGTGGGTGAGGAAGAAATCCATCCACAGGTACCTGAGCAGGTCGCCTTCGGCGACGGTGACGGAGTGCCGGGAGGCCAGGGGGATATGGAGCAGCATGCCTTCGGTGAGGAGGGTCTCCTCGCCGTCGGCACGCACCGTGCAACGGCATCCTTCCAGCCCCAGGAAGGCCTGGTCGAGCATGGGATGGTCGTGCTCGGCCACCTCGTCGGGGCCGGGGGTCTCCACCAGTCCCATCCCCACGCGCGGCACCATCCCCTGCGGGAGAAGCATCCTGTTGAGGGTCTTGTCGCTCTTGATATCCTCGGTGTACACCGGACATTCGGAAAAAAGACGGATATAAGGCTGGCGGTACTCGTTCAGCCTGCGGTTTATCGTTGCCAGGTCTTCTTTGTCGAGCTCCCTGCGTACCTGCAGGAAAGAGAAAAGACCTTTCCCCTCCGTACGGAAGGAGTATGCCGTGTTGTAGGGGATGCGGATGATCGCCGGCGAGCCGGTGCGTACGGAGGTGTTGCCTGTCTCGAGGATGCCCGTTCCTGACAGGGTCAGGATGATATCAAAAGCCCCCGCCCCCGGATCTTCGTGCCAGACGAAGCTGCTCTGTAACGCTGTGTACTCAAAGGAGACCCCTTCCAGCTCATCCGCCAGCAATGGCTTCCTGAGGATGTCATCCTCTATCCTGCCGGAAGGATGAAAGGGGATGTGTTCGCTGATCATGTGTGACGTGTTTTTTGTGTTGCGGTCGTGAGCGGCGAGAGGAGCCGCCCGCTATCATTAACGGTGGATGGTTTCTTTTATTTTGTTGACATACACCTGGCCGTAGACGTATCCTCCCTGTTCGGTGGTGTGACAAAAGTCCGGCGACCAGACCGTGTCGGCGCGCAGGACCCTGATGTCTCCTTCGCGTGGGATGTTGCGTGTGAAGACCAGTGTCATGTTGCGTGTTACGTAATGTCTTTTGTCATAAGGCCTGTCTACACTGAGCTCCGGCCCCGACCCTTCCGGGTCGACACCATAGCCCTCGCCGCAGTCGATATAGCAGTCGGTGCCGTATACGTTCCGGTCGTTCACCCACACTTCGAAACCCTGCCAGTGCCCCTGCCAGGGGAGGGTATATTCTTTTTCGCCGGTGGCCCGGATCAGCACCTGCTTCTTTCCCGTGACGATGCCCTGCTGAAAATCATACAGCCACCGTGTCACCTCAATGGTGCCGGTGTTGGGATAACGTCCGGCCAGGCGCCGGTGGATGATGTTGTACCCCCACAGCTGGCGTGCCCGGTAGTTGGAGAGTCCCGGCTGTGTGAGGAGGATGCGTGCGTGGGGAGCGATGCGGCGGATCTTTTCGATCAGCTCACCGTACCTCTTCTCATACAGGGAGAGATCACGCACCGAGCACTCGGCGCCGGTGAGGTCTTCATACCGCTCCACGTTGAGGAGCTCGCCGGGCGTGAGGGGCTGTGTCCAGGTGATCCTCCCCTTTTTCAGGTCGACCGTGGCTATCTCGCGGCAGGTGACCTGGCGGTTGTCACCGTGATAGGTGCCTATGCGGACGATGTCGCCGGCCCTTACGTCCGATCCCACGATCTGCGGACAGGTGAGCGAGAAGGTGTCGGCGGACGTGATCACCCCCGTGGTGAGGGTGACGGCATAGTCTTTTGTCTGCGGGTTCCAGACGATCTTGTCGAGCTCAAGGGTCCAGAGACGTTTCACCTCCTCCTCACTTAGGCCGGTGACCGTGTGTTTTACTTTGCGTGCCCCGAACTCCCAGTCGTCGTTGGTGGCGCACTCTATCACGATCAGATCGGGCATGAAATGTTCAAAGAAACCGTTGTAGTCGTGGATGCCGTCGTGGTCGAGGTAGTGGCTGAGCGCCCATCCGCCGATGCCGGCGTTCATGAAGTCGTGGTATCTGTTGGAGGCAAAGTTGATGATGAAATAAGGATCCTTCCCTCCCGTGATCCTGATCCTGAAATGTCTCTTTTTCTTTTCCGTGAACTTACGCACCCAGAAGGCTTTCCTGTCGATATAACGGTATTCCATCCCCGAGGTGAGCCTTACCGGATGCGCCGGGTCGAAGGATACGCTGCCCTCACCGTAAGGACTTTCGTTCTCTTTGTCCGTGTGCAGTTGTCCGAGGGCGCCGCCCTCGAAGGCGATGATCCTCCCGTACTTGTATTTGATGCGGATCTCTTCCCCCGCCGGCGGGGGGTCCCTGAACCATATACAGTGTTCAGGCCGGTGCTGACCGTCCAGTTTGCGGATGATGAGGTAGCCTGGGTTTTCCGGCATGCCGCGTGTCCATCCCCCGTCGTAGATCTCTCCCCTGACGGGAGTGCCTCCCACGGTGACCTCATGGTCGTAGGTGGCCGGATGGTCCAGCATGAACTTGACCGTCGTGCCGTCGCCGGTGAAGGTCTGCTCGCCGCTGCCGGGGCTGTTGTGGTTGGAGAACTCTCCGATGATCTCGCCGTCGGCGGTGACCTCCATGATGCCGTAGGCCGTGGTGCGCAGGGCCGCCTGGCAGAGGGCCAGCTCGTCGCCATAGAGGTCGAACTCCACCGAGGCGCCCATGCCCGAGAGCTTAACCCCTTCCCCCTGCCACAGCAGCTTGTTGCGGAAGAGGACCGTGTCGCCGGAGAACGTCATCTGTGCCGGCACGACGGTGGTGGAGAGCTCTGTCAGGAGGTATTTCACCACCTCGCCGGCATAGCGGTCCTGTATGCTTCCCGCCTCCCATGTGCCGCCGGTGCCCCAGGTGATGGAGCTGCCGGCCAGCACGATGCCTGTGCGCGGGACGGCCTCTTCGCCGGCGTCTGCCCGGAGGGGGGCTCGCTGCCGGCAGGCGGCGGCGAGGAGCAGCACGGCGAGGAGGAGGAGCGTCGCGGCGGGTCTTCTATTTCTTTTTTTGTTCATGGATGCCTGAGGTGTCCGGTACATCGTCTTATTCTTTTATGCGGGGCACCAGGAAGGTGGAGGCTCTCAGGCGGCCAATCGTTTTTCCCTGGCGGAGGCGTTCCTCCGTGAAGGCCACCGGGTCGGGCACATATTCGAAGTTCATCTGATGAGCTTCTTCCCGTGTGATATGAGGAGAGTAGAGGTAGAGACGTGCTTTCTGCCGCACCACATTGTTGTGGATCACCTCGATGGCCGACATGGGGTCTTCTATCTCCCCGTTCTCCAGGGCCTGTTTCATCCCGTCGTTGGTATATCTCCCGAACTGCAGCATCTCCCTGCCATGTACCGGTGATACGCCGTCGGGACAGCGGCTCACCAGGAGTATCTCACCTCCTTTTTTCACGGCGAGGGCGGCGGAGAAAAGGCCTTTGTTCGCCTGGGTCATGTCGGCGTCGTGTTCGCGGGTGTCGGAGATGACCACGTCTGCCGCTGCCGGGATGTCGACGAAATAGATCCTTTCGGCGATCTCCACGCCGCGGCGGTGTGCTTCGAAGTAATGTCCTCCGACGATGCCTGCCGCCTCATCGCGGGCGTTGAGGACGGTGTTGATGATCACGAAAGGCTCGGCGGTGGCCGCCAGCTCCTCCATGAGACGGCGGGGGAGGGTGTCGGTGACGCCGATGGCCTGGTGCGGGTCGAGGGCGCCCGTCACATGCATGTGATGCACGGTGTCTTTGCCGGCCACCCCCGGCAGCAGCATCTTGGCCCCGCCGGAGAAACCGGCCGGCATGTGGGGGACGATGGTGCCCACGGCGATGCGTATGTCTGCCGCCAGGGCATGTTTATTGATCAGGATAGGTGCCCCGTCGGAGAAAGTGCCCCGCTGCACCAGATGGGCCGGGTCGAAAAAGAGATGGTCCATCGAGCGGTACTGCTCATATACCTCGTCAGAGAGACGGGCTCTCTTCTCCTCTTCGGTCATCAGCCGGTGTGTGCCGGAAGCAAAAAGAAAGAAGATGTTCTCTTTCTTCACATGCTTTTCCTCCAGCGCCGGCAGCAGGTAAGAGAGGATCTGCGGCGTGGGGGTGGCCCGGGTGTAATCATCCACGATGATACATACCGTGCTCGTCTTCTTCAGGTGCGACGCGATGACGGCCAGGGCGTCGCCGACGGCCTGCCGGTAATCGCTGTCGTCACACAGGGGCGCGTCCCTCTCGGGCAGTCCTGCATCGAACAGGAACCGCGAGAGGTAGGCTCCCGGGATCTCAGGCATCTTTTTCTTCATAGAGGTAATGTTTTCGTGTTTTGTCGCAGGCACCTGCCTCCGGCAATTCTTACGGGTTGTTTTTCGGTTTGATGACCAGCAGGATCAGGGCCGAGAGGATCACGCCGAGGGCCGAGAGCATGAAGACGAACGACAGCGACACGCCGGCGTCGCGCAGCATGCCGCCCACGTAGATCATGGCTCCTCCGGAGAGCACCGAGAAAAAGGTGAGCATGCCGTAGCCCGTGGCCAGGTAGCGTTTGTCGACGATCTGTGCCACCATGGGCATGTAATTGGAGTCGTGGAACCCTTTGGAAAGGCCGAAGATGGTGATGCCGATGATGGCGATGACAAAGATCTCGGTAGTGGCCATCAGGTAGAGGAAAGGTCCTCCCACCAGGAAGGCGATGGCCGGCACCAGGAAGCGGGCTTTTTTGTTCTTACGCGACCACCGGTCGGCGGCCACCCCGCCGATGAGTATGCCGGCGAAGGCTGCCACCTGTATGTAAGCTGTGGCGGAGACGCCGGCGACGCCCAGCGAGAGGTGGAAGCCCTCCTTGAAGAAGGTGGGCAGCCAGGCGTAGATGAGCCACAGGGTGACCCCCAGCAGGATAGAGTAGACGATGATCAGCCAGTAGTTGAGCGAGGTGTATAGGTTCTTCAGCACCTCGGTAAATTTCACATCGCTTTTGTCCTCTTCTGCTACGGCGAGGGTGGCGGTGCGGGGGATGTTGCGCAGGAAGAGCACCAGCACCAGGGCATAGAGGATGCCTATGATGCCGAACAGATGGAAGCCGGCACGCCATCCCCACGTCTCGGCGATATATCCTCCCAGCCCTCCCAGGGCCATGCCGGCATAGGTGCCGCTGTAGAAGATGCCGGAGGCCAGCGACCGTGTGGAGCCGGGGTGGTACTCCACCACCATGGCCACCGCGGCAGGGATGAAACAGGCCTCGCTGATACCCATGAAAGCCCGGGCCGTCAGCATGCCGCCGTAGGTGTGTACCAGCCCTGTCCATACCGTCACGGCCGACCAGGTGAGCAGACTGAAGATGATCACGACCTTGCGGTTGAACCGGTCGGAGAGATAGCCGCCCAGCGGACTCAGCACACCGTAGACCACCAGGAAGATGGTGGTCAGCAACCCGAACTGTGCCTCGGTCATCGGTATGCTGGCTTTCACAGGATCACGCATAGAGGCGATCATCAGACGGTCCAGATAATTCAACATGGCTACGATCCACAGCAAAAAAACCACCAGCCACGGATACCAGGATTGTTTTGAAATGTCTCTCATGGGTATTGTGAAATTTGCGCAAAAGTTAATTAAAACGGAGGCGTTTCAAAAAATATCTGCTGAAAAATACCGGCATTATTTTTGAGCGTCATCGGCAAGGCAACAAAAATTAGGGGAAAAAGGATTTTGTTTGTATTACATACCAAAGGATTATCTCCGGGAGTGGCAGAATATTTACGGGGCTGTTTCCCGTTGAATGAATGGTGAGAAATAATTCGGAATACCGGTGAATTGTGTGTTATAAATATGCATTTTTGTAAAAAAGTTGGCGATTGAAATTCCCGAAGCTCCTCAATAATATCTCCGGCCTGCAGCTGTACCAGATCATGCGGTTCAGCACTTTTCTGTTTATCAGCATTATCTTCACCAAGATAGGGCTGAGCAAGCACGACATAGGTCTTTTCGAGGTGTTCATGTTCATTGCCGGCATCGTCAGCTTTTTCTGGGTGAGCGGGCTGGTACAGTCGTTTCTGCCGCTCTACCACAGCAACCACACCTACCAGGTGACGGGGGAACACGACGGGGAGAAGTCGCCCGAGATCTTCAATGCCTTCCTGCTGCTCTCCTTTTTCAGTTTTGTGGCTTTCGTTTTCGGTCTGATCATCAAGCACAATTTCTCGGTATTCCACATCCACGGCAATGTGCCTTTCTTTAACCTTTTGCTGTTGTATGTGCTGATCAGCAATCCCACCATCCTGGTGGAATATATTTACCTGCTGAAGAACAAGCCGGCGCTGATCGTCCGTTACGGGCTGATCACCTATCTCATCCAGCTGGCCATTGTCACGTTGCCGGTGGTCTTCGGCAAACCCATTATCTGGGCTATCTACGGCATGCTGGCGACGGCGGTGATGCGTTTTGTCTGGTTGGTTATCCTGCTGTTGCGGTATGCCGAGTTTCGTGTCTCGGCGACGTTCATGCGGGAGCATCTTCGTCTGGGGATGCCGCTGATCGTGAGCACGCTGCTGAGCGGCTCGGCGCAGTACCTCGACGGGGTGATCGTCACCAGCAAGTTTGACGCCGATACCTTTGCCATCTTCCGCTATGGTGCCAAAGAGTTGCCCCTGACACTCATGATGGCGGCCGGACTGAGCCATGCCATGCTTCCGGAGTTCGGGAAGAAAGAGCGGTTCCGGGAGAACCTCCGCAAACTGCGGCATAAGTCGATGCGCCTCATGAACGCTCTCTTCCCCCTTTCCATCGTCATCATGCTTTTCAGCCGCTGGCTCTATATACATATCTTTACCCCCGCCTTCATCCGCAGTGCCGACGTCTTCATGATCTACCTGCTGCTGATCATCCCCCGGCTGGTCTTCCCGCAGACCATCCTGATCGGGGAGAAAAAGACCCGCATTGTGTTGCGGGCCTCGGCCATAGGCATCGTTATTAACGTAGTGCTCAGCCTTTATCTGTTGCAGTTCTATAACGTGGTAGGGATCGCCCTGGCCACGGTCATCGTCTTTATCTTCGAGAAGATCCTGCTGGTGATTTACCTTTATTTTAAAGAAGGTGTCGCCCCGCAGGAGTATATCCCCGTCAAACACCTGCTCATCTATTCCGCCCTGATCGTCATCGAGTTCGTGCTCATCGACCACAGGATCATCGATCTGGTGTAGAGAGGGTGAGGCCCCGCCTTCGTCCCGGCAGGCCGGGATTACGGCGGGTGAGAGATGATGAGATGATGCGATAATGAGATGATGCGATAATGCGATGATGCGATGCCTGCCTGCCGGCAGGCAGG
>CAZYQV010000009.1:0-8041 GCA_964649775.1 uncultured Rikenellaceae bacterium | reverse complement strand
CCGTGAAATGGAAATGATCGGCAATGCCTTCCGCCGCCGCGAGGGAGACCATCTTATACATCATGTCCCCGCTGCCGGCCATCACAAAACGCACACGGTCCATCTTTTTCAACACCCGCACGGCAGCCTCCACAAAATACTCAGGTCCTTTCTGCATGGTGATCCTCCCCAGGAAAGTGACGATCTTGTCGCTGACGCTCTTTTTCCCCAGACGGTCGCGGTTGATCGCCAGCGGCTCAACGGCATTGTACACGGTCACCACCTTCTCCGGAGGGATATGGTATTTCTCGATGATCGTGTTGCGTGTCAGGTTGCTCACGGCAATGATCATGTCGGCAGTGTCCATGCCCCTCTTCTCTATGGTATATACATCCGGATTGACATTCCCGCGGCTCCTGTCAAAGTCGGTGGCATGCACATGGATCACCAGCGGTTTGCCGGAGGCCTCCTTGGCCGCTATGCCGGCGGGATAGGCCAGCCAGTCGTGGGCATGGATGATGTCAAAATCATTCTCTTCGGCGATCACCGAGGCCACCAGGGCATAACGCGCGATCTCATCCATCAGGTCATCACCATATTTTCCGGAAAAAGAGAGCCTCCCTTTCTCATCCGTCTGCACATACCAGCGGTCGGAGCTGACCTCTTTGCTTTTGAGCGACCAGAACTCGTCCGGGTCGGTATAAGGCACGATCTTCGAATCCACCTGGATATAATCCATGCTTTTCTTCATCTCCTCAAAATGGTGAAAGCGTCTTTTCACGCTCACCTGCGAGGCTCCCAGCACCTGCACCATCGTCTGGTCCTCATCGCCATGGGCCAGCGGCACGATAAAAAGGATATCCACCCCCCCCACGGCATAGAACCCCTTGGTGAGGCCATAGCTGGCCGTCCCCAGGCCGCCAGAGATATGCGGCGGGAACTCCCATCCGAACATCAGGACCTTCATGTTCCCTCCTCCTTGTTGTTATCACTCTCCTTTTCTGCTCTTTCCATTTCGTCCAGCATATCCAGGATACGCAGCACCTCGGCTACACTCCAGGCCTGCGAGATAGCACCCCTGGCCTCATGCGGCGGGTCACCGTCGTAGATCTCCGAGATGCTGCCGAGACCATGCAGCGACATCTCCGGCTCAAAACCCCAGATCAAGCTGCGTATCTTCGCAAAAGCACTCTTCTTGTACAGTTTCAGCGTGCCCTCACAATAAGGCCCCAGCAGCCAGGGCCACACCGTCCCCTGGTGATAAGCCCGGTCGCGCTGTTTCTGGTCGCCAAAATAGCGTCCTTTGTACTCAGGATCTTCGGGGGTGAGGGTACGCAAACCCCGTGGCGTCAAGAGCTCACTCTCGGCCCTGGTGAGCACACACCGTTTCATCTCGTCACTCAAGGGAGAATAAGGCAGGGAGGTGGCGATGACCATGTTGGGGCGCACCTGCCAGTTGGGTGTGCCGTCGGAACCAATGAAATCGGCCAGGTATTTCCTTTCATCATCCCAGAAAAAGTCCAGGAAAGAGGTTTTGATCCGCTCCGGCAGCTCTTTCCACCGTTCTACAAAGGCCTTGTCACCAAACTCTTCGGCCAGGGAGAGCACGAAAGAGACATCATTATACCACAAAGCATTGATCTCCACAGGATAACCCGTCCGGGGCGTATCAGGCACCCCGTCGATCACGGCATCCATCCAGGTAAGGGCAACCCCCTCGACACCGGCATGGATGAGTCCGTTGTCCCGCATGCCTATCTCATAGACCGTGCCCCTGCGGAAAACCTCCAGGATGCGTTTCATCACCTTGCCGTATCTTTTCCAGGCACCGGCACGGTCACCAGTATATTTGATATATTGCTGTACGTCCCAGAAAAACCAGAGAGGAGCATCCACCGAATTAAAAGCATAGTCGCCTTCCCTGCCCATGTTCGGGAAAAGACCGTCATCGCTCATACGTGAGATCTCGGTCTTCATCACCGCATGGAAATCCTTCTCATTACCCAGCACCAGGGTAAGGCCGGGCAGGGAGATAAACGTGTCCCGGCCCCAGCTGTCAAACCACGGGAAACCGGCTATCACCTCTGTCTTGCCCTTGTAATGCTTGATGAACTGCTGGGCCGAGTTGATCAGACAATTGCGGAAAGAGTTGCGCGGCGTCCGCTTCTTCAGCTCGTACGTGAAGACGCGCTTCATGGCCGGCGGATCGGCAGGCGCCGTGGAAGCCGAAAAGAAAAGGCTCTCCCCCTTACGTATAGGCACCTCAAAATAGCCGGGCACAAAAAGATCTTCCTTGTAGTCATAGCCTCTCTCCTGCTCCCGGATATATTCAATATTGTAGTACCAGTGCGGCACAGGAATAAAATCGGCCGGCTTGTTGAACTGCATGTGCAGATAAGGAAAACCGTCATACATCCGCAGACGTATGCCGTTCTCAATGAACTGCACCCGGGTATTGGCATCCATGTTGGCATGGGTCAGCTGGTGTTTGTTGCGGAAAGCCAGGAAAGGCTTGAAACGCAGCAGCGTGTCGGAATGGGCCTCCTGCAGGGTGAACTTGATCAGCAGCTGCTCTTTGCGTTCTACCAGCAGTTTCTCCTCAAGCAACACCACTCCCCCGACCCTCCTCACCAGACGGGGGATCACATCCGCCTCAAAATCCCGGATATACTTGTGCCCGCGCGGCTCATACAGATCCCCGGCAAACTTGTGAATGCCCAGATGGAACTCTTTGCCGTGCTGGATGACGGTAGTGTCCAGACTCGAGAGCAACACATGCTGTTCACCGCCAAAAGCCTCGACAGGACATACCAGCAGACCATGGTACTTGCGCGTATTACAACCGATAATGGTGAAAGAAGCATACGATCCCGCACGGTTCGAACGCAACACCTCCCTGCTGAGAGAATATTCCAGATTAACAAGTTGTTTCTTATCAAATTTGAGATAACTCATGTGTTACAAAATTTACTGCAAAAGTACATGAAAACAATCGCATCGCAAACCCTTAAAACAATATTTTCCTGTCCAAAATCCTAGTTTTCACAAACATTCCCGGCAAGAAAGACGTATAATAAAAAATATAACGGAAATTTTTGCTTTTTGACCATGAATCTTTTAAACCTGAAAAAATGAAAAAGAATACTTTTTTACTGGCATTTCTTGTCGGCGGGATGATGCTGGGAGGCTCTTCCTGCAAAAAAGATGACAACAGCCCGGGGGATCATCCTTCCGGCAATGTGGTGTATATCACCCATAACATCAACGCTCCCACCACCTGGTACGGAGACTCTATCTATGTGATCAAGGCATGGGATTTTTATGTCAACAACACCCTGACGATCAAGCCCGGGACGATCATCAAGTTCCATCCTACCGAAGGACCTTACATGATGCTGGGGGGTACCGGTACGGTAAATGCAGTAGGTACCCAGGCAAAACCGGTCATCTTCACTTCACTGAAAGATGATGACCACGGAGGAGACACCAACGGTGATGGTAATGCTACCAGGCCGGCCGCCAAAGACTGGGGCGAGATCAACACCAACGGCCTCAATGGCTCACGTTTCGAATATTGTCAATTCCTTTACGGCGGGAACAGCACCTATACCTCCACACTGACCATTTACGACGGCAGAGCGACAGTGAAAAACTGCGTTTTTGCCCACAACAACGGCAGTGATCCCTCCGGATGGTACGGCGCCCTGGACATGAGCGAAGCTGCCGCAGGCAGCATCGTGCAGGACAATGTATTCTTCGATAACATCCGTCCCCTGTCGGTCAATGCCAATTTCAATATCGATGATTCGAACATTTTTCACGATCCCGATAACGCTTCCGTTATCAATAAGTACAACGGCATTTTCGTCTATTTTCAGAACGAGATCGATAAGGCCCTTTCCTGGAAAGAGACGGAAGTTGCTTTTGTCATCGACGATAACGACCTCTATATTTCTTCGGGAGCATCCCTCACCCTCGCGAACAATGTGGTGATCAAATTCAGACCGGAAAGCGAGCTGAACTTATATGAAGGGCCTTCACAAGTGATCAACCACGACGGTGCCGGTGTCTACTTCACTTCCTACAAGGATGATTCAAAAAAAGGAGATACCAACGGTGACGGGACGGCCACCTCTCCCGCCAACGGAGACTGGGAAGGCATCTATGATGACCACGCCTCTGTTTTCCTGTCCTGGACGAACATCCTTTACGACAGTCATTAGCATTTCCCGCAAACCACTGTCATGCTTTTAAGTAAAAAGCCGGTTCTTCCGGCTTTTTCTCTTTTATCCGATTTGCATTATCTTTAACCCCGTTTTTTTAGGGCTGACTACGCGAACAAAGAAAGATCCCCGCTGATATGACAAAGATCCGGATGTATTTTACCACACGTTCCGCACGGTTTTACCGCAACTTCTTCTGGGGCTGGCTTTCTCTGATCCTGTTGGTCTCCTCGTTGCCCTATATCAACACTCCCAGCGTGGAGATGATGGGCATTCATTTCCGGCTCGACCATATCCTCCACTGGTTCCAGTATACCACCCTTGCTTTCCTGATGGTCTCCTGGCAATACCGGAAAAGACCTTTCGCTTTTAAAAATGTGATCTTTTATACCCTGCTTTTCGGTTTGTTGCTGGCAGCATCCGACGAATACCATCAACTGCTGATCCCCGGCAGGACCTTCACCTATGCCGACATGATCTCCAACGCGCTGGGCGTGATCACGGGCGTAGGCATCGCTGCCCTCTTCTGGAGGCCCCTGCTGAAGACAGGCTCCTGAGCCGTCATTCCTCTTCCGAGGCCAGGATCGTGATCATCTGCTTCACGGGGATCAGTCGTATGATCACCGCCAGCACGAGTGCCAACACCAGCTGAAGCAGGAACCCTGCCCCGTAAGGGAGGCCTGAGCGGAACAGGATAACTCCCGTGAGGAAGATCAGAAAAACGAACAGGTAAGTACGATAAGGGATCATCTTCTTCACCGGCAGATGAAAGCGTCTCCATACCATCACCACCTGCGCCACACCGATGCCTGCCTGCGTCACCAGGCTCGCCCCGGCAGCACCCAGCGTCTGATAACGGGGGATCAAAAGGGCATTGAGGAGGATGTTCAGCACAAACCCTCCCGCCGCCAGACGGCTCAACGCCTTGATGTCCCCTCTCGCCGTGAGCAGGGTGCCGAAAAGATAGCCGGAAGAGACGAAGATCAAAGCACCCATCAGCAGGGCCAGCACTTCCGCCGACACGGCCGTATGCTGACGATAAAGCAACTCCATCGCCGGACGGGAGAAGATCATGGTCGTTATGCCCAGGATCATCACCGGCACCATCATCAGCAGGAAAGCAAAACGGATCAAGTCATCCACAGGCTTCTTCTCCTTGATCATCCTGGAGAAAAGAGGCAACAGGATCACCGAGAACAGATAAGCATACATCACAAAAGCATCCAGGATACGGAACGCCTGGGCATAGATACCCGACTGTCGTGCCCCGTCGGGAAGGATACGTTCGAGCATCACCGAATCCACACGGTAATACAGCGACATCAGCAAAGTGAGCATGGCAAAAGGAAAGCTCTCCTTCAGGATCTTGACGAAAAGGACCTTCCTGAAAAAAGGACGAAAAAAGTCGGTCCTGCGCAACACCAGGGAAAAAGCGGCTACGGCCACCAGCGCGTATGAGACCGTCTGTATATACACAAACCACTCGATCCGGAAAAGCTCCCCCCGCGGGTGTCCCCACAAGAACCAGCCCGTCAGCAGGATCATCAGCACCCTGTCGGCTATCGACAACACACTGTCGGTCCTGAAAAGATGCAGCCCCGTAATGTTGGACCGGAAAAACAGAATAAAAGAGGCTAGAAACTGATTCAGCACCAGGAAAGAGAGCAGATACAGCTGACGCCCCTGGTAACCTATGAGAAAAGCTATGCCGAAAGTAACCACACCATAGACCACAGCCAGCAGCAGGCGTATCAGGAAGAGCTGTGAGAAATATTCGGAAAGCTTCCCGGGATCGCGGGCGATGCTCCTGTTGTTATAGTTGGTGGTTCCCGCATCCAGCAGGATGTTCAGCAACAGGGAGAAACTGAAAAGGGAAAAGTAAAAACCATACTCATCAGCCCCCACCGTGTTCTGAACGCTCCGGTCGATACCGAAGATCCAGAAAGGTTTCACCAACAGGTTCAGAGAGACCAGTAGGATGAGATTCGAAAAAAACTTCTTTTTCAATCCTGATATTTTGGTTTACTTTACACAAAAGTAATAAAGCCTGTCAAACAGGGGATATTTTTTATGAAGATCGTTGTCAACACCCGTTTGCTTCTCCCCGGAAAACTTGATGGTATCGGCTGGTTCACTTATGAGACCCTCCTCCGCATCACCCGGGCCCATCCCGAACATGAATTCTTCTTTCTCTTTGACAGGCCCTGGGACCGGGAGTTCATCTTCTCCGGCAATGTACAACCCCACATCATCAGGCCCCAGTCCCGGCACCCTTTTCTCTGGCATATCTGGTTCCAGCGGGGGATAAGAAAATTTCTCCGCCGTCATCCTGCGGATCTTTTCTTTTCTCCCGACGGGTTCATCCCCCTCAACTGCAGGGTGAGAACGCTGCCGGTGATCCACGACATCAATTTCGTGCATTACCCGAAAGACCTCCCTCCGGTCACGGGGGCCTACTACCGGAGATACTTCCCTCTTTTTGCCAAACATGCAACCCGCATCCTCACGGTATCCGGGTTTTCAAAAAAAGATATCTCCGCACAGTTCGGTGTGCCGCCGGATAAGATCTCCGTGGCCTGGAACGGGGTCTCCTCCGTTTTTTCGCCGCTCACGGACAAAGAAAAAGAAGAAAGCCGTCAGCGTTTTGCCGGAGGAAAGCCCTATTTTGTATATATCGGCTCCCTCCTTCCCCGCAAGAATATCCCGCGGCTGCTGAGAGCCTACGAACTGTTCAGGGAACAATCATCTTCCGCCATCCGGATGGTCATCGCCGGGCGGGAGATGTTCGGCAACGGCGAGCTGTGGAGGGTGCTTAAAAAAATGAAACACGCCGGGGATGTCCTCTTCCCCGGAGGGCTCGACCGCCGGGATACGCGTCTCCTCGTCGGCGGCGCCGAAGCCCTTCTGTTCGTCTCCTACTTTGAAGGTTTCGGCATCCCTCTGGTCGAGGCGATGGCCTGTCACACCCCCGTGGTGGCAGCCAATGTCACGGCTCTGCCGGAAGTTGCCGGGGAAGCAGCCCTCTATACGGACCCTTTCTCCGTGGGGGAGATCGCCGGAGCCATGGAACGCATGGCCACAGATACCGCCCTGAAGGAAAAACTGAAAAAAGAAGGGGCTGTACGCGTCAAAATGTTCTCATGGGACAGGACCGCCGCACAGGTATGGGAAGCCATCGAAAAAACCTTAGCAGAATGAAAGAGGCCCTCCTTCCCTGGTACAGGCACCCCGGCAGGGAGGCCGGCGTGGACGAGGCAGGCCGCGGATGTCTGGCAGGGCCCGTCACCGCGGCGGCCGTCATCCTCCCCGAAGCGTTCGAGCTGGAGGGCCTGAACGACTCAAAAAAACTCACGGAGAGACAACGGGAACACCTGCGCGGCAGGATAGAGGAGCAGGCCGTGGCCTGGGCCGTAGCCATGATCGACAACAGACGCATCGACGAGATGAACATCCTGCGTGCCACATGGGCAGCCATGCACCAGGCGGTCAAAGGACTGAAAAAAACACCTGATTTCCTGCTGATCGACGGCCGTAACTTCCTCCCTTATCCCGGCATCCCCCACCGCTGCATCATCAAAGGAGACAGCAAGTATGCCGCCATCGCTGCCGCTTCCATCCTGGCCAAGACCTGGCGCGACCAATACATGAAGGAACTCCATGAAAAATATCCCGTGTACGGCTGGGCAGGGAACAAAGGATATCCCACACGCCTCCACAGAAAAGCCATACGGCAATACGGCACCACCCCTTACCACCGCATGACTTTTCGTCTGCTCGATGAACAACAAAAGATCATTTTCCCGGGAGTTGATGAATAACATATCGAAAACATCAAATAA
>CAZYQV010000008.1:0-5212 GCA_964649775.1 uncultured Rikenellaceae bacterium | reverse complement strand
AGTTTAGCCACTTGATATTGAAGAAACTCTCTTCGGTCATCACCCACCCCAGAGCTACTGATCCGAAGTTTGCCCAAGGATGCTTCTGTCCGAATGCCGAATAGCCGTCACGGCGGTAGGATGCGGTCAGCAGATATTTCGACTTATAAGAATAATTCAGGCGGGCCATGTAAGCTGCAGCAGTGCTGTAACTGTCGTAAGTGGAGATGGCCCTGTCGTTGCTGGCGGCCTGAAGCCGGTGGTATCCCAGGTTGTCGTTCGGGTCGAAATGGTCGCGGGAGATATAATCGGACCAGTACTGCTGTTCTTCTGCATTCTGCAACAGGGTGACATGGAAGCTGTGCACGTTGTTGAACACTTTATCCCATCGCAGGATATTGTTCAACTGCCAGTGAAAACTGGAGGTGTTGCTGCGTGAGGCGATGCCGTTGACTTTTCCCCAGTCGAAATGCTCGGAAGAGTAGTGGTTGTAATTCCTGTCCCACCGGAAGATAGGGATGAACTCAGTAGTGAAAGAGAACCCCAACGGGAAATCAATCGTGGCGTATATCTTACTGTTGATCGAATTGTACTTGCGGAAACGCTCCTGATAGACCATGTTCAGCCAGGGGTGCCTCGAAGCAGAGATATTTCCGGTAGGAGCATAGCGTATCGTTACGCCGTCATCTTCATAAAAAGATGAATAAGGAGTGACATTCAGTAAATTGGTCCTGGAGGGAACAGGGCTCTGGTCGCGGAAAGAGAGCTGGGCATCTGTACCTACTTTGAGGAAATCAGTGACCTTTGCTTCCAGATTTAACGAGGTGAGTGTGTTGGAAAACTTTTCATTATATACGATTCCTTCGTTGTCAACACGTCCCAGGGACCAGTAATAGGATACCCGGTCCGTAGCTCCGGAAATACTGATGTTATAATTTTGTCTTAGACCGTTCTGAAATTCATAGTCTTTCCAGTTGACGGTTTTCCCGTTTTTATAGTTATCTATCTCCAGCGGAGAAAAACCAATCCGGTTGAGCCAGATGCCTGTAAGGTCGTCTGAGGCAGAAGAGCCGTCATAAGCTTTCCACTGGTCAATCGTTACCCCGTCGGGCAGGTCGTCGGGACTGTTGTAATAGCCGGGGCGTCCCTCCTGATGCCTTTCGTTGCTTTCAAAACCGGCGATCCGCCAGTCGATGAATTGCGGACCGTTCATGGCATCGTAATGCGCATGAGAAAGGGTGGCCAGACCTAACGAAGCATTGAAATTGATGACGGGCTTACCCTTTTTTCCTTTTTTCTTGGTGATGAGAATTACACCATTGGTGGCACGTGATCCGTAGATCGCGGCTGACGATGCATCTTTCAGAACATCAATACGCTCAATATCCTGCGGGTTAATGTCGGACAGGTCTCCGTAATAGATCATCCCGTCAACTATGATTAACGGCGCGTTATTTTTCATGGATGTCTGCCCTCTGACTTCCAGCTGGCTTGGACTGCTGAGTCCTTTCGCACTGGCACTGAAACTTACGTTCAGTCCGGGGATGCTGCCCCGTAGCAGGTCGGTAACATTAGAGGTGCTTTCCGATTCCAGCTTTTCTATGTTGATCTGACTTACAGAGCCGGTGAGGTCTTTTTTCTTTGCCGTACCGTAACCTACGGTCACCACCTCCTCCAGTTCGGAGATATCTTCCTCCAATGCCACATCTATGTTGGTACGTCCGTTAACCTCAGTCTCCTGAGTCTTCATACCAATGAAAGAAAAAACAAGTGTTGCATTGTCCGGCGCATCCAGTTTGTATTCTCCCTTCTCATTTGTGATCGTGCCAATGGCCGTTCCTTTGACAAGAATGTTTACCCCCGGAAGAGGAGATCCATCCCGGCTGTCCGTTACTTTCCCTTTGATCGTGATCGTCTGTTGCGCAAAGGCCGGTGATACGGATCCGGCGATCAGGAATGTGCACAATAAGAGAAAAATAACAATCTTTCTCTTTCTTTTTGGATTGGTAAAATCTTTTTGTTTCATAAGTAAGTTTTTTGGGTTTGGGTAATTTGGTTTTTTCAGATACAGGAAAAACATCCCGGTACGTTCATAAACACAGTTTGAGAATTCTTCATAGGCATAAAAATTTAGGTTAATAATTAAGTGAATGGAATGAAAATATATGATTGAATAAATTAGTTTCTATACTGTAGGCTGTTGTACATGCTATATCAGAGAGGTATGCAAATTGAACCAATCAAAGAAATCCATTATACAGAAAGATTTGAAACAGATTTTTTACATGAATGTGTATTATTTTTACCTAAAACTAGTATTTGGTATATTTATGACAAGAATAGTGTGTCTGTAGGCCCGAGATGAACGGTAAAAAGTGTGATCCGGAGCAGGTGATTTTGTTATTTCTGACGTTTTTCGGATATCCGGAGAGCTACTCTTTCTCTTAACGGTATATAACAAATGGTGTGGTGTCCCGAAGAAAAAAATCCGGAGGGGACGGATATTGGGAATATATGAACGATTTTAGATATGTGACTGCTACCTTTTTCTTTGTTTCTTCCCTTCTATTTATATCTTTGTCTGGCCAAAAACTCAAACCGGGTCTTTGCAGACCTTCAAAATATGCAGCCATGGATATTTTTGATAAATGCCATCATTTCACCCGCGCCCGTGAGGCGGTGAAGGAAGGGTGGTATCCTTACTTCCGTCCCATACAGTCGGGTCCCGGCACTAAGGTGAAGGTGGACGGCCGTGAGATGATCATGATCGGTTCGAACAACTACATGGGGCTCACGGGCCATCCGAAGGTGGTGGAGGCATCTGTGGAGGCTACGAAGAAGTACGGCACCGGCTGTACGGGCTCCCGTTTTCTCAACGGTACGCTGGACATCCATCTGGAGCTGGAGGAGAAGCTGGCGCAGTTCGTGGGCAAGGAGGCAGCCCTCTGTTTCAGCACCGGCTTCCAGACCAACCAGGGGGCTATCTCCGCCCTCGTGGGCAAGGATGACATCGTCTTTGTCGACCGTGAGAACCACGCTTCCATCGTTGATGGTTACCGTCTCTCCTTCGGCAAGGTGGTCAAATACAGGCACAACGACTTCGAAGACCTGGAGCGGGTGCTGAAGATGCATGCCGGCGACGCTGCCGGCAAGATGATCGTCAGCGACGGTGTCTTCAGCATGGAGGGCACCATCGCGCCGGTGCCGCAGCTGGCGGCCCTGGCACAGAAATACGGCACACGCCTCTATATCGACGATGCCCATGCCCTGGGCGTGCTGGGACAGCACGGCGGCGGCAGCATAGAGCACTGGGGGATGAACAGAGAGATAGACCTGGTGATGGGCACCTTCAGCAAGTCGTTCGCCTCGCTGGGCGGCTTCGTCGCCGGCGACGCCGAGGTGATCGATTACATCAAGCACCACGCCCGTTCCCTCATCTTCAGCGCCTCGATGCCTCCCGCCGCTGTGGCGGCGGTCATCGCCAGCCTGGAGATCATCCGGGCCGAACCCGAACGCATCGAACAGCTGTGGAAGAACACCCGTAAGATGAAAGAGGGTTTCGACAGCCTGGGCTTTGATACGGGCGAGAGCGATACCCCCATCATCCCTATCCTTGTGGGGGAGGATGAGGACTGTTTCACCTTCTGGAAAGAGCTGTGGGACAACGGTATCTTCGTCAACCCGGCCATCCCGCCGGCCGTGCCGCCCCATCAGGCCATCCTGCGCACCAGCTATATGGCCACCCATACCGATGAGGAGCTGGACTATGTGCTGGAGATGTTTAAAAAGATCGGGAAAAAACTAGGTGTGATCTGATCCTGCGATCGCCCGCAGGGCGTGTATCTTCTCTTCGAGGTTCCTGCTCTCATCTTCTTCCGCCAGCAGGATCTTCTCGGCGGTGATAAGGTCGTTGCGCAGCTGTCGCAGCGTCTCCTCCTGCATGCTCTCCAGGCTCTTGTTGATGTCTTGGGTGAGGAGCGACACTTCGCGGTAGAGGTTCTTCTCGGCCTCGGCGGCGATGCGTTTGCTGAAAAAACGCCCGAAAGAGCGGCGGAACAGCGGCATGGGGATGAGCCACCACAGCAGGTCGATGTTGGTGTCGAAGGCCCAGTATACCGACACGTCGGGACGGGTGACCTCCGGCAGCACCAGCTCGACAGGCTGGTCCTGCAGGGTGGTGTGGAGGGCCTCCTGTATCTGTTCGTTACGCTGCCTGCGTGCCTCCTCGAGGTAACGCACAAAATGTTTGTGGGGCTCCTTGAGGAGACGCTCCCACTGGCGGCGTGTCTCCTCGGCCAGCAGGTCTATCTCACGGATGAGGTGTTTGGCCAGCCATTGCTCAAAATGGCGGGAGATGGTGTTGAGGCTGCCCCTCCAGGAGGGATACTCTTCGGCAAACTCTTTCTGCAGCTTCACAGCTATCTCCTCATAATGGGGCAGGAGGATCTCCGTAAGACGGTCGTGGGTGGCGGCGGTGTAGCTCTGTGTGATCACCTTTAGCTCCCGGCGGCGACGCTCCATGTCCTGACGCTGCTCCTCCAGGAGAAGCGTCAGCCGTTCTTTCTCTTTCTCCTGCACCCGGGCCGCACGGAGAGAGGCCTCCAGGTAGGTGAGACAGGAACGCGCCAGCGAACGGGTCTTGTAGTCGAGGATCTCGTCGGAGAGCTGCTTGCGGCGTTCGGCCATGGGCCGGATGATGTTCTGCAGCACCACCTGCCGGAAACGGGCGTCATCACGCATCACCGAATAACGGTAGACAGGATAGATCAGGTGGAAATGGTCTTCCATCGTCTTGCGGATGAACTGCTCTATCTGTTGCAGGTCACTCTCCTCATAGAGATCGGTCTTGGTGAGCAGCAGGTAGATGCGGGGGGTGTAGGTGCGCAGCTCACGGATGAGCTTAAGGTCCTCCTCAGAGAGGGGACTGCCGGGGTTGATGGCCACGATGGCCAGACCCGTGTCGGGGGTGAAGTCGAGCGCTGCCTGGGTGTTGTGCGAGAAGATGCTGCCCACGCCGGGGGTGTCGATGAAGCGCAGTCCGCGGTACTCCTCCAGCTGCGGCAGCGTGATCACCACCTTGGCCACCTGCCGGTGGTTGTTGGTGTTGAGCTGCTCATTGATGAACTGGGGCAGCTCCTCCCGGCCGATGAGGCGCGCTGGGCCCTGCTGCGCGCTTATATCGCGCGAGGACAAAAAGACACGGCAAGTCTCCGTCAGCATCTCAAACAAGCCA
>CAZYQV010000007.1:0-7045 GCA_964649775.1 uncultured Rikenellaceae bacterium | reverse complement strand
GCTCCGGCAGGGTCTATTTTACCCATACACGTGTCAACGGAAAATACACCATCCGTTTTATGATCGGCCAGACCCACACACGGGAGGATCATGTAAAGAATGCCTGGAACCTGATAAAAGAATACAGCCGGGAGATCACCTGACCCCTATCTCATCATTCCGGGAGCAACAGGGATCAGAGGTCTTTGCTGCCGGTTGATGCTGAGTCCGTAGATATTCACACTGAAATGAAACCCCGTCCGGAACGCTCCTTCATCCGGCAGATAAGAACCCCAAAAACCGAAAGTGAACGGAAAATCGATCCGCAAAATCATAAAATCAGAGAATAACTCCGCACCCAGCCCTGTAAAGGTTTTGTTTTCCTTGTACTCGTTGGCAAAATAATCGTAGTTGTTGACACCCCAGGCATTTTCAAAAAAAAGCTGCGCCCTGAAACGGGGAACATAGAACAATGTCCCGACAGAAAAATCGGGATAGAAAAGCGGGAAATCGTATTCTGCCCTGAACACCCGCAGTTGCTCGGAGATCCAGTCCTCATAACCACGGGGATAAGGAAGCTTGTTGAGGTAATAGTATTTTTCACTCTTCTGTTTTTCATACCCGGCATTTACCACCAGTGAATGATGCCGGAAGACTCCCGGTAAATAAATGTTCCCGTTTATATAAGCTTTTTCCCCATAATCCGACTTATCCCAGGGAGAATGCAGATAGTTCATGTCCAGCAGGTACCCGAGGCGCGGACGGATGTCCCTGTGGCCCATTTTCAACAAGGAGTAGGTATAGATGCGGTATGAGAGAAAGACCCTGTCCTTCCGGTATCTGTTCAGCTCGTCCGACCAGGTAAAACTGTTGGAATATTTCACCTCCAGTGAGGGCACAAATCCTTTGCTGAAACGGTTGGTCGTCAGGTTGAGCGGCAAATAGATCCTGCCCGACAGATCCTGCCTCACGGGAAAGGTGTCGGGCACCTCTGAAGAAGAAGGATTGATGACCCGGGCCTGTCCTCCCATCGAATAGTTCAGATCAAAGACCGGATATTTCCCCCGGTAAGTAAGATGAGTGATCAGTTTATGCTCCCCGTCCATATAGGCATAACCAACGGAACCGTCCATGGTGCTCAGAAAATTCTGTGAATAGAAAACTACCCCGGGATACAAAGGGATCTGGTCCATACTGATATTTTCATAATCAAAATAAAAAGGAAGCCAGCTGTGTATCTTGAATAGATGCGGGAAACGCCTGTAGGGCCTGGCCGTATAGGAGGAATCCGGTACCGCATCCCTCCCGAAAGCTTCCTTCTCCTGCGACAGGAGAGAATCTGCCAGGTGCAGGGAAAGGTCTCCGACTTTTTCCAGAGGAAGCCACGCAGAAGGATCCAGCACTTTCTCTCCCAGATCATACCCGTCGGCCGTATAATCCGAGAAAGCGATCCTCTTCCCGTCGGGAGAGACGGTCACATCCGTGGCCCCGAAGCGTGAGCCCGTCACACGGTAGATCCTGCCGGTAAGCGTATCCCGGGCAAAGATATTATCCACTCCTCCATAGGTCGAATGGAACAGAAGATAACGGCCGCTCCAGGCCACCGACTGGATGTCCTTAAAAGAAGGAGCAAGACGCTCGGTCCATCTGCCTGTCCGGAGATCTACCTCTGCGACCCCTTTCCCTTTGTCTGTCATAAAAATTACCAGCAGATGCCGGTCATCACGCCAGGTAGGCATGAAAAAGCGGGTGGATCCATCCCTGTGGAAGGAATACAGAAGTCGTCCGTTGGTGATGTCCAGCACTTCAAGATAATGGCGATCGTCGGTGGTCATCCGGACAACAGCGATCCTCTTGCCGTCGGGAGAGATGTCCGGGGAAAAATAGCGTTTCTGCCGTGTAAAACGATACTCTTTCTCCAGTTTAATATCATATATCTTGATATCCGAAAAGGTACGGTTCTCCCAACGGGGATCATAAATGGTCTCCACCCAGACGATCTTCCCCCTCGCTGCCGACAAGCGAACGGGCTGATAATATCCCGGAACATGCACAACCTTTTCATCCCCTCTCCTGTTGATCAGGACAAACTCTCTGATCTGATCTATTCCGGATTTTTCAGCCAACAGTACCGAGTCAGTGAGATACCTCGGAAACCTGTAGCTGGTATAGTTCTTTTTACGGGACCGGTTGATCTTTCTGAAAGGCACCGTCCGGTTATGCCGGTCCATTTTTACCCATTCCTGCCGGAGATAACCGAAAGTCGTATCATAGAGTCTGCGTTTTGTGAATCCTGCCTGTTTGTGCAGTGAAAAAGTCACCGGGTTGATCTCCCACGCCCTTTTGGCCACATTGTCCAGAGCATTGTCCCACAGCTCAGCACCATATTTCATCCGGGAATAGGCGACCACCTGATAACCATACTGGTACTTGTCAGGGATATATTTTTTATATGAATCCATGATGGCCTGGTTGTAATTCATCACCTTTCCTTTCTCTACCACCATGGCCCTGAGTTCTTTTTCGAACGAAGGCAACCGGCCGCGGCCACTATATGACAAAGCCGTTTCGCTGACAACAGCATCCCCTTCCATGTACCACGAGGGGATCATTAACACCAATCCGCCGGCCGAGAGATCCCCGGCAAGATAACTCAACACTTTGGTAAGCCCTTCGTTCAGTTTCTCCATCTGCACGACATGACGAAGTTCGTGCTTGGCCAGTTGTTGCAAGGCACCGTCCGGGTAGGATGCCGGATCGGTCACCGGATAGATCTCCACACGCCGGGGAGCCCAGACGACCATGCCATTGCTGTTCGTCGACTGATTATGAACGATCACTGTGATCTTGCGGGGCTCACTGTGGAGACTGTAGTTGACATACGAATAGGTATGCTCAAAGAGATTTGCCAGATACAAAGCCTTCCGGCCATAATCCTCAGGAAACAGGAACCGGTAATGATCCGTATCGATCCGGTACCATCTGAGTGAGGCAGGATCCTGTCCGTTGCTGAAAAACTGTGAATGACCGGGTGCCTGGCACAACACAGCCCAGAGAAACATCACGAACCACCTCTTTCCGTATAATATCCGGTATCCCTTCTTTCTCTTCATCTTCCCGGATCAATTATGCAATAAATTTCGGTCATCCCGCAAAAAAGCGTTATTTTCGCCAGTAAAAATAAAATAAATACCGTCAATATTGGTTTTCTCCTAAAACCGTAAAAATAAATATGAAAAGGTATCAACGCATCAATAACATCACCGGGTGGGTGGTTTTTGGCATCGCTGCTTATGTGTATCTTTCCACCATGGAAGCCACCGCCAGCCTGTGGGATTGTGGGGAGTTCATTGCCACAGCTTTCAAGCTGGAAGTAGGTCATCCTCCGGGAGCCCCTTTCTTTTTGCTCCTGGCGCGTTTTTTCACTTTGCTGACCGGCAACAATGCGCTGGCAGCCCGCATGGTCAATTCAATGTCGGCCTTGGCCAGTGCCTTTACCATTCTTTTTCTTTTCTGGACGATCACACACCTCGCCCGTAAGATCCTGGGCAAAGCGGAAGAGCTCACCACCGGCCGCATCATCGCTATCATGGCCAGCGGAATTATCGGGGCACTGGCATACACCTTTTCTGATTCTTTCTGGTTCTCTGCTGTCGAAGGAGAGGTCTATGCCACATCCTCTCTTTTCACTGCCGTGGTCTTCTGGGCGATCCTGAAATGGGAAGAATCAACCGATCCCAAACACGCCGAAAGATGGATGATCCTCATCGCCTATCTGGTAGGACTTTCCATCGGTGTTCACCTGCTTAACCTCCTGGCCATCCCTGCTATCGTACTGGTCTATTACTATAAAAAATTCACCCCCACCCCCAAAGGGGTGGTCATCGCCCTGGCAATCTCCTTTGTTCTGCTTGTATTGATCATGTATGGTATTATCCAGGGGCTTTTCAAAGTCTCTTCCCGGTTCGAACTGTTCCTGGTCAACTCCTTAGGGCTTCCTTACAACAGTGGTCTGGCACTTCACATGCTTCTGCTGGCTGCCAGCCTGATCCTGGGAATATATTATCTCCTTAACAACAAAGACGAAAAGAAGGCGCTTATCTTCACCAGCGCAGCCGTCGTATTATCCGGCATGCCATTTCTGAGCTCTTCGATCTTTCTCGACCTGATCATTGCAACGATCCTGGTCTGGGCAATTGTCTACATCGGTAAGAAAAACAAACATGTTCTCCTGACTCTTCTCACGTCACTGACCATGATCCTTATCGGCTACTCCTCCTTTGCCCTGATCCTTATCCGGGCAAATGTGGATCCGCCCCTCAATGAGAACAAACCCGACAATGTTTTTTCCTTTCTCTCATACATCGACCGGGAACAATATGGTACCAGACCCCTCTTTTACGGGCAGTATTACAACACACCTGCTACCGGGATCAAAAACGGCAAACCCACCTACATACGGGAAAACGGAAAATATGTCATCTCACAGTATGCCGTTTCCTATGAATACGATCCCCGGGGACTTACCCTTTTCCCCAGGATGTACAGCAGTCAGCCTGACCACATAAAGGTTTACCAACAATGGGGGAACATCAAAGGGCACCCCATTGAAGTGAAAGACCGTGACGGCTCGACCAAGACGGTCATGATCCCCACCTTCGGGGAAAACCTCCGGTTTTTCTTCACCTACCAAGTGGGGTTCATGTATATGCGTTACTTTATGTGGAACTTCTCCGGCCGCCAGAACGATATTCAGGGACTGGGAGGTCCCCTGGAAGGCAACTGGCTCAGCGGGATCCCTTTTCTTGACAAAAACCGCGTCGGTCCCGTCGAAAACCTGCCCTCCAAGTATGCCGGGAACAAAGGACACAATGTTTATTACATGTTGCCATTCCTGCTGGGATTGATCGGATTGTTCTATCATTGGAAAAAACATCCCCAGGATTTTCTGGTCGTTCTCCTGCTGTTTTTTATGACAGGCATTGCCATTGTCATCTACCTGAACCAGACCCCCAACCAACCCAGAGAGAGGGACTATGCCTATGTGGGGTCATTTTATGCATACAGTATATGGATCGGCCTGGGGGTACTGGGTCTGTTTCAGCTTTTGAAAAGAGCTCTTCCGGAGAAGATAAGTGCTGTCCTTGCCGGCCTGCTCACCCTGGGTATCCCCGCCCTTATGGCCCAGCAGAACTGGGACGATCACGACCGGTCGGGACGCTATACCGCCCGCGATCTTGCGTATGATTATCTCAACACCTGCGAAAAGGACGCGATCCTTTTCACCAACGGGGACAATGATACTTTCCCCTTATGGTACATCCAGGAAGTGGAAGGTGTTCGTACCGACGTCAGGGTGGTAAACCTCATGCTTTTCAATACCGACTGGTATATCGACCAGATGAAGAGAAAAGTATATGACTCGGATCCTCTCCCTCTCACCCTGCCAAAGAAAAAATATCTCGACGGCACCAATAACCAGGTGTACCTGATCGACAATAAAAAGATCAAAGGATACCTCAACCTGCGTACCGCTATCGATTTCCTTGCCAGTGACAACCCGGGAACAAAACTGCAGCTGCAGGACGGCCGTTCGATCGACTTCATCCCTGCCAAAAAGTTCAGTATTCCCGTCGACAGTGCCACGGTGGTCTCCAACGGGACCGTCGATCCTTCCCTGGCGGACAAGATCGTCCCCCAACTGAAAATAAACCTGTCGAAGAAAAATTACATCATGAAGAGCACCATGATGGTCATGGACATGCTCGCCCATTTCAACTGGCAAAGACCGGTATATTATGTGACAGGACGTCACGATGATGCCATGGGCATGGAAAATTATTTCCAGCTCGAAGGATTCGGCTATCGTCTCGTACCAATAAATTCACAAACCTCCAGAAATTATATCGAGTACGGCCGCGTCAACACGAAAAGGCTGTACGACAACCTGATGAACAAATACCGCTGGGGCAGGATGAATGCTCCGGATGTATATCTCGATTATTATACGCGCAGGACCATTTCCATCATCAAGATCAGGAACCTTTTTGCCCGGCTGGCTATGTCTCTCGTCGAAGAAGGGAAAAAAGATTCTGCCATAGCTGTAATAGATAAGAGCATAGAACTCTTACCCAAGGAAAAAATGCCTTACGATATCTTCACCGTGGGGCAGGTAGAAGCATATTATGCCGCAGGAGCCAAAGAGAAAGCCGACAGCCTGGCACGCGATTATGCGGGCGACCTGAAAGATGAAATGGATTACTATTTCTCTTTCCCGCCTGAACTGAGCCCGTCCATCGACTATCAGAAAAAGGTCAGCCTGCAACTCCTGCAACAGGTCGCTATCACCTGTAAGAAATATAATGAACCCATGGGAAAAGAACTGGAGGAGGAAGTAAATCAATACTACAGCACCTACCTGCAATCAGCAGGGATGCGACAACGGTAAAAAGAAAACAGAAGGGTAGATCAGGTGTTGGAGGATTCCCTCACCATCTCTTTTTTATCCAGGAACTCACCTACCGTTTTTAACAAAGTATGCGGCAGGATAGGCTTGGTCAGGTAGGCATCACACCCGGCAAGAAATGATTTTTCCCTTATCTCCCTGGAAGCATAAGCTGTCACGATGACCACCGGGATCTCCGGATACTTTTCCTTGACAATGCGCGTGGCATCAATCCCGTTTTTCAGGGGGATCAGAATGTCCATCAGAATGATGTCGGCAGGATACTCCTCTTTTTCGATATAATTTACAAATTCCACCCCGTTACGAATCCACACGATCCGGATGCCTGTTTTCTTTAATAAAGATTCAAAATATTGGTAACCGGCCTCATCATCCTCAACAATGATGAGCTTCCTGTCTTTCCAATCCTGGTCAAGATCGCTGTATATCACAGGGTTAAGGTTTTCTTTTGAAAAATCATACCGGTCTTCAAATTATGAAATAACCCTTTTCAAAATACAATATCCACAAATTATTTATTCACAGCATACTGTTGAAATCCCTGTGAGTTATTGGTTAACAAATCAATGTATACCCGGATGATTTTATCTTTTGTTCCGT
>CAZYQV010000006.1:0-3933 GCA_964649775.1 uncultured Rikenellaceae bacterium | reverse complement strand
AGGAGATGAAGGCGGAGATCAGGAAGAAAGTGAACCGCTCCGACCGCCTGCGGTATGTGCGGAACCAGCAACTTAACTCCGTGATGAAGAAATACCATGCCGTGGCCGACACGACCCTTATCGGGGTATTTGCTGCCAAGGCTAAGCTTGAACAACACAAGATCACCTGGGCGTACCCCCGGGAGATCGCCGACAGAACAATCTTCTCCTTCAGAGACCAGAAGGTACCCTTCAGGGATTTTTATGACTACATCCACAAAAAGTATATCCGCAACGATCTGTCGACAGATGCTTTTATCTGGGACAGTTTTGACAAGTATACCCGCCAGAAAGTACTCAACTACAGGAAGGCTCATCTGGAAGAGGAGTACCCCGAGTTCGCGGCGATCATCAAAGAATATTCCGAAGGGATGCTGATGTTCAACATTATGGACGACAAGGTGTGGTCGAAGGCGGTGAAGGACAGCGTGGGCCTGGAAAAGTTCTACAGGGAGCACCAGGACCGTTACATGACGCCGGGCAAGACCATCGTCGAACGTATTACGCTGAACAACCCGTCACTGCTGAAGAAAGTGATGAAGGAGGTGAAGAAAGCCATCAAGAAAGATATTCCCCTGACGGACGTGGTGGCAAAGTACAACAAGGGAGGAAAGAAGGTGCTGGCTTTCTCGCAGGACACTCTCGTACCCGGCAAGGGGGAAGAACCGGAATGGCAAGGCTGGAAGAAAGGCTCTGTCCATGTGGTTCACAAACCGCAAAACGCGGTGTGGTATGTGAGCGGCAAGATCCCTCCTGCCGTGAAGCCGCTCAAGGAGCAGCTGGGTATCGTCACCTCCGATTATCAGGACTATCTGGAGAAACAGTGGCTCGAAGAGCTGAAGAAAAAGTATCCTGTTGAGGTCAACAGGGAGGTTTTTAACAGGCTGAAAAAAGAACTGGAAAAAGAGAGCGGAGGAGGGGACAGGCAGGGCGCCTGAGGTACGGTGTCCCAAACCATCAATCATGAACAGTTATTTCCGCATATCACGTTTGCTCCTGCCGGCAGTGTTGTTCCTGCTGGTGGCGGGATGTAAGAAGCCGGGACAGGCTCCCGTGGCCCGTACACCGGTGGCACGGGTGGGGGAGGTATACCTCTATCGCGAGGACATCCCTTCCAATTTCGTTTCGGGAGTGTCGCATGAAGACAGCGTCAAGTTTATGGAGAACTATATACGGCAGTGGGTGAGTGACCAGCTGATAGTGGAAAAGGCAAAGCTGTATCTTCCCGCTCCTGCCATGGCCGATATAGAGAAGCAGGTGCAGAAGATGCGGGACGATCTGATGATCTACCGTTATGAACAGGAGTTGATCCTCCAGAAGCTGGACACCATCGTGGAGGATACGCTGGTGGAGCGTTTCTACAATGAACATACCGAGTTGTTCGCCCTCGAGGAGAACATCGTGAAGGTGATCTTCATCAAGATACCCCTTTCGGCTCCCAACATAGCGCAGGTGAGGCGGTGGTACCGCTCCAACAGGGAGAGGGACCTGAAAAAGCTGGAGAACTACTGTTACCAGTATGCGATGAAGTTTGATGACTTTGAGGATCACTGGATCTCTTTTAACTTTATTCTGGAACAGATCCCTCTGAAAGTGAGCAACCAGGAGCGTTATCTCCGGTACAACCCTTTCATTGAGGCCAGGGACAGTGTGGCCCAGTATTTTATCAGGGTCAACGAATACCGCTTGCGGGGCACCACGGCGCCGCTGGAGTATGTGTCGGAAGAGATCGTACGAACCCTTCTCAATGAGCGGAAGATGAAGTTTCTCAGGGAGCTTGAAAATAATATTTATTTTGAGGCGTTGAATGGTAAGAAGTTTGAGGTTTACAAATAAAGGCGGATGAAGATGATAAAAAGGATACCGTTGGCGGTGATCTTGCTGATGATGTTTGTTTCACCGGTAAGATCCCAGCAGCAACGGATGATCATAGACAAGATCGTGGCGATCGTCGGCGATAACACCATCCTGGAGTCGGATGTGCAGATGCAGTATGAACAGATGAGGCGTCAGGGGGCTATCCCTGTGGGCCAGGCCAGTCGCTGTAAGATACTCGAGGACATCATGGTGCAGAAGCTGTTGTATCACCTGGCCAAGCTCGACAGCCTTCCGCTCGACCCCGGTGAGGTGGAGCGTCAGCTGGATGCCCGGCTCGACTACTTTGTCAAGATGATAGGGTCGCGTAAGGCCCTGGAGGATTTCTACCATAAGAGCTTCCTGGAGATCAAGGACGACCTGCGTGAGGAGGTGCGTGAGCAGGTGCTCGCCGGCAAGGAGCAGAACAACATCATCCAGGATGTGACGATCACGCCGGGCGAGGTGCGCAGTTTTTACCGCAAGCTGCCGAAGGACAGTATACCGCTCATCCCCGAGCAGTACGTGATCCAGCAGATACAGATCAACCCTCCCTATTCGGAGGAGGCGAAGATCGCGGCGCGTCAGAAACTGCTCGACCTGCGCAAGCGGATCATCGAGGGCGAGCGTTTCTCTACGCTGGCCATCCTCTACTCCGAAGACCCCGGCACGGCACGCCGCGGCGGTGAGCTGGGGTTCATGGGGAAGGCCGAGCTGGACAAAGACTTCGCACGCGTGGCCTTCTCCCTCAAGAAAGGACAGGTATCTCCTATCGTGGAGACCCGTTTCGGCTATCATATCATCCAGCTGATCGACAGGAAAGGTGACATGATCAACGTCCGTCATATCCTCGTCAAGCCCAAGCTGTCGGCCGAGGCCATACGTCAAGCCAACCACCTCCTCGACAGCATCGCCCGGCAGATCAGAATCGACTCTCTCTCCTTCGAAAAAGCCGCTTTTCTTTATTCTGAAGATGAGGAGACACGTACTACCGGAGGCCTGGTGATCAACCCCAACACCGGCGAGTCGCGTTTCGATATGAGCCAGCTGGATAAGAAGACCGGACAACTGGTCGACAAGATGAAAGAGGGAGAGATCTCCGATCCTTTCCAGATCATCGACAACTCCGGCAATACGGTCTTTAAGATCATCCGCCTGAAAAAGGTGGTGCCCGCACACAGGGCCAATCTGCAACTGGACTACGAACTGCTGGCGAACATGGCCAAACAGGAAAAGCAAAAAGAGGTCTTCAACGAGTGGGTGGAAGAAAAACTGCAGACCACCTACGTGCGCGTCGATGATGAATATAGGAATTGCAAGTTCCAGTACAAGGGTTGGATAAAATGATCCCTACAGCTCCGGAGCGATGACCAACAGATCTTCAAAACAGTATCTCTCATCCCCCGGGATCATCTTTTTTCTTTGGGTTTTCCTGCTGACCTTCTTTTTTCCGCCTCTGCAGGCCCAGAAAAGGAAAAAGAAACAGAAGAGCAAGGTGGAGATCTTGCAGGCCGACGAGCTGAACATCGACAGGATACGTCATCTCAAGCGGCTCGAGGGCCATGTGAAGCTGAAACACCAGGAGGTGATCCTCTCGTGCGACAGTGCCCTGGTGTATGATAACTCCAACATAGTGGAAGCTTATTCGAACGTGGAGCTCAACCAGGGAGATACGCTGTTCCTGTATGGTGACTTCATCCGTTACGACGGTGACCGGAGAACGGCGCTGGTGACGGGGCATGTGCGGCTGCAGGATCAGCGTTCGCAGTTGACCACCGACCGGCTGGATGTGGACCTGAACACCAACATCGGTTACTACCTCACCGGCGGGGTGATCGAGGACGACAGCACACGCATAAAGAGTGTCCGCGGCTACTATCACAGTGATACGAAAGATTATTATTTCAAGGACAGTGTACACATCACCACAACGCAGTATGAGATCCTCTCCGACAGCATGATCTACAATACGGAGACCGACCTGACGCGTTTCTCAGGTCCTACACAGATCATCGGCGACAGCATGGAGATCTATTGCGA
>CAZYQV010000005.1:0-3419 GCA_964649775.1 uncultured Rikenellaceae bacterium | reverse complement strand
GGCTTTCTCTTTCTGCACACCGATCTTCTCCCAGTCAATGTCCAGGGCTGTCGTCACCTCTTCCTTTGCCCAGCTGGCGAGGGCTACGATGGCAAACCCCTGCCGGTAGTATACCGTCGCCCTGATATCTTCCCGATCGGTGTGTACGGGACATGCCGGATCCCAGTATCCCGCCATGGTAGTGTTCTCAATGTGCGTTTCGTCCCAGAACTTCCAGATGGCGGTAGGGTTACCGGCCCACGGCAAACGGGCCGTCATGCCGAAGAGCATGCCCCGCCAGCGGTTGCCGCCGTCCTGCAACATCTCGCCCATCAGCCCGTAGGGGATGCCCGACATCTCCAGCAGGTAGAAATCGGCAGGGGAGTCTTTGTCGAAATACTCCCCGAACCACAGGCGGTTTAGATAAGGGAAATGCTCCATATACAGGTTGGCACTGTTGATGTACCCGTCGCGGGGGTTGTACTGGTTGGCCGAGTGCAGGTCGATAAGGGCCTCGGGGCGGTTGCTGTCGAGCACCTTGCGCACCCGTTTCATAGTGGTGCGGTCGAAGGCGATATCATCGATATAGATACCGTCGATCTCCATATTTTTTGCCAGCCAGTTGAGGCCTTCCACATAATAGTTGTGCCAGCGCGACATGCCCGAGTTGACGATGGCGGCATCCCGCAGATGAGGTACGAACCAGGCGGCGATATAATCCTCCCCCACATGTTCCTGCAGCCAGGACCAGCCGTTGCCGGGGCCGTGAGAATAGATCTCGTGGTTGAGGCTGCGCAGGGCGAAGGTCTCGGGCGCATGGTCGGAGAGCTCACGGATGGTGTTGTAGATCTTCACCTTGAGCCCGCGAGCATGGGCGGCGGCGATATAGTTGCGCATGGTGTCTTGCCTCATGAAAGGATAGTTGATATAAGGGTTGATCTCGTTGGCGTGATGCACGTTGATCACGTTGGCGCCAGCGGCAAGGATCGTGTCTATCGGCTTGAAGCTGTGATAATACCTGTCCTTCCAGTGGTTTTTCGTATCCAGCGGTTTGAAAGGTGTGAGCAGCAGGTTGACCTGGTAACAGAGGGTATCCCCCGGCAGCAGGGTGCGCGGACCCGAGAAAGCCCGGACAACCACTTTCCCCTGCTCCGGGCGTATACGGATGCCTCCTTTGCCGTCGTTGCCCCACGAACGGGGCAGGTGCAGCGGTTTGGAAAGGTAGAAATTGGTATTGAGGGGACGGGAATAGTTGGCACCGCGCAGACTGAACTGGAAGCCGGCGTTGACACGTCCCAGCCAGGCGCCGTCCTGGTTTTTTTTCTCTACCTCCCATTTCCAGTCGACAGCCCCGGGGAAACGCGCTCCTTTGTATCCCAGGCCCATGAAATAGATGGCGGCGGCACTGTCCACAGGCATCACCAGGGAGATATCACTGACGGTCATTTTCTTTGCGGCCGTGATATACATCTTTATCTCCACGAAGCCATCGAACTCCATCTTACCCTGCACCAGGGCTTTCACTGCGCCGGCTTCAGGACGGGCGGTCCAGCGGGCTGTCCCCTGTGACCAGTGTGTAAAGAAACGCCGGCCTTTGCTGAAGACCCTGCGCGGGCCGTTGCCAAAGATCACCTCCATACGCATATCTCCGGCGAGCACCTTTTGCGGCACGGTCGTGACAGCGGTATTGCTGCCGTTGAAATAGCTGATGATCTGTGCCGGCAGGCCGGCATCGTTGACGATCATGTCCCGTCCCAGCACCGACACTGTGTCTCCTGCGATCTGCAGAGGCACAAAAGGCTTCACGATCTTCTCGTCGACAGCCATAAGCGAGTTGAGCCACCGCAGTTTGGAATGACGCCACGACGCATGATCCCCGCGGTCGGTCATCACCGAGTCGAGGATGGTGAAACGAAGGGCGATCCGTTGCGGCGTTTTTCCCGCGGGGGTTACGGTCACCATACCCGTATATTCGCCGGGAGCGATCCCCTCCGGGATATCCACGCCGATCCAGAGAGGCTGGACGGTACCCTCCGGGACGCTCAGTTTTTTGATGAAAGGCTTCGCATCCCAGCCGATACCCGTTTTGTTGAAACAGGTAAAAGCCCGGGACGGGAGCGCCTCCTTTCCGGCAGCGTCTTTCAACCCGTCGAAAGCAATATCCACATCCCCCAGGGAATCGCGTGCCGCATACAGTCCTATCTGAAAAGCATAATACTCATTGCGGTAAGCCTCTGCCGCAAAGCTGTCGGATACTCCGTTTCGGATCCAGCGATAAGGCAGGTCGTGCCGCATACGTATGGGATACTCCCTGCTCTCGGGAAACAGCAGGTAATCGTCAGGGTGTTGCTGCAGGATCTGTGCCACCTCCTCACGGGTGGCGATCTGCTCCATCGGTGTGAACTTATTGAATTCATTCACCGCCTCGATCCCTTTCACCTCCGCCCGGGGCAGACGCCGGAGACGTTTGGCGATCTTCAGGCTGTCCGCCAGCTTGCTGGCAGCGAGCCAGGCCGCAGCGGCAGTCTTCTCCGGCTGCGGGTAATACACTTTGGGATAGTTGCGGCGTCCTTTCAGCTCAAAAGGCATGTAATACAGATAATAGGTGCCGGCACCGCTAACGGGCTGAAAGACGATCTCTGCAGACTCCCGGCTTACATGCACCGGCAGCAAGTTCTTCACCTCTTTCCCCGAAACGTCGGTAAGGATCATCTTCTTTTTTTCGGGATGCATATCCCGCCGCCGCCACATGATCTTCGCATACACGGCATCCTTCGTACTGTTCACCTGCAACACCACCCGGTGATTGCCGTAATGCAGCTGATCCCAGGAGAAGACGGGAGAGCCCGGAGGATCCTGGGAGAAAATGACCGCAGGGAAAAACAGGAATAGCAGGACAATGCAGATGATCGTGGTGCTATATCTAGATAATCGCTCTTTTTTCATACAAATAGTTTTCTGGATATTTGATCTCTTTGATCCGGACAAGGCCGGCAGCGATATTTTCCAGTAATGTCCGCTGCGCCGTACGTTTATCCAGGTCATCTTTATCTGCCGAACGGAACACCTCCTCCTTCATCCGGACATTTTCCTGATCATAGCGCATGATCTGCTGTTTACTGATGACAATTTTGTTCCTTTCCTCCGGATAATCCAGCTTATAATCAAATTTTTGCAGAATATCTCCAGCAAGATGTTCAAACAAAAGGATCTCCTCCCGGGAGAGCTGTCTTTTATACTTGTTGAAATTGCTTTTGATGATCGGTTTTGTCAGGTTCTGCCACATTTTCCCGGCGTTGGCCGTTTCCCTTGATTCGCTCGACTTATAATAGTCGAAGACGTGGGGGGTAAAGTGCACACCCAGGAATCCCGCTATTCTCATCATCTCTTTTTCCGGGTCGCGTATCAACGATTCATACTGCACCCTTATCAAACGGTCG
>CAZYQV010000004.1:0-4072 GCA_964649775.1 uncultured Rikenellaceae bacterium | reverse complement strand
ATCGATGATCCAGGTATATTCGGCCTCCACCTGCTCGGTGGTCTCCTCCTCGGTAATAAAACCGCTCCCGGGCAGCAACAGCGAAAGCTCCTTCACCAGGCGCTCCTCCGACTCGCGGTCTACCCTCGTCACATAGTCGTGCACCCCCTTTGCCTGAACGTCCGCCCCCGACAGCGAGAGCCTCTGTTCGCGGATAAATGCTCCTGTCCCCCGGGCGATCTCCTCGACAGCCCGTAAAATTTCCGGTAATTTCATGATCAACTCTTTTTGACTTGGTTATTCCGGCCATCGCCGGCAGTTTCCATTTTCTTCAACAACCTGAACATTTCCATCTGTGCATTGATCTTCCGCTTCCTGCGGTCACTCACATAACGGTTTTTCAGATCTTTTGTTATGATCCTCTTCTTGGTGTTGTCCTGCAGCTGCAGCTCCAGGATCTCTTTCAGCTCCTTTTTCAGGTGAGGGTCAAAGACGGGACTGAAGATCTCGACACGATGATCCAGGTTGCGCGTCATCCAGTCGGCCGAACCGATGTAGTACTCTTCCTGTCCGTCGTTATGGAAGAACAGTATCCTCGAATGTTCCAGATAACGGCCTACCAGACTAAATGCCTCAATGTTCTCACTGTATCCTTTTTCGCCGGGGATAAGTGAACAGATCCCACGCACCAGGAGGGTGATCTTCACCCCGGCCTGACTCGCTTTGTAGAGCCGCAGGATCATATCCTGATCGACGAGATTGTTCAGCTTGAGAATGATGCGGGCTTCCCTTCCTGCCATCGCGTTCTTTGTCTCCCGGTCGACCAGCGCATACAGTTTGCGGCGCATAAAAATGGGCGAAGCCAGAAAATGGCGGTACTGCACCGGCAGGTACGGGCTCTCAAAAAAACGGAACATATCGCGCACATCCGAAGTAAGTCCTTTGTGGGCGGTCAGCATCACCAGGTCAACATATACTTTCGCCGTCTCCTCATTAAAGTTGCCTGTACTGATCCCTGCGATGAAAGAGGTCTCTTTGCCTTTTTTACGGGTGATCAGCAACAGCTTGGCATGTACCTTCAGTCCCTGGATCCCGAAGATCACCGTCGCCCCCGCCTCCTGCAGCTTCTTCGACCAGTAGATGTTGGAGGCTTCGTTAAAACGGGCCTGCAACTCAATGATCACTGTCACCCTCTTTCCGTTAAGGCAGGCATTGATCAGGGTGTTCATGACCCGTGAATCATAAGCAACACGGTAGGCGGTCATCTTTATCTCTGTCACCTCCGGATCGATGGCCGCCTCGCGCAATACGTCCAGAAAATGTGTAAAAGGATGATAGGGAAAATGCAGGAAGATATCTTTCTGCTCTATGGTATTCAACAGACTGACATGTCTCTTCATCTCCGGATGGTGCAAAAAAGACATTTTCTTATACTCCAGGCTCTTCTGACCTATATTGGGGAACTTTTTAAAATCCCTGAAGTTGTGGTATTTCCCTCCGGGGATGATATTATCAAGCACATCCAGTTCCAGTTTCTTCCTGATGAAGTTGAACAGGTCGTACGGCATCGAATGGTCATATACCAGCCGTACCGGCTGACCTTTCTTGCGCTGGCTGATCCCTTTGGCGATCTTCTCGAGAAAACTCTTCGAGACATCATTGTCGATATCCAGTTCGGCATCACGGGTGATCTTGATCGTATAAGCCTCAAAGTCGGAAAAGTTGAAGATAGAGAACAGGTCAGGCAGGCCCAGACGGATCATATCGTCGAGCAGGATAATGAACTTTTTGCGTCCTATGCTGGGCAGGATGATGAACCTGCCGATCTCTTCCGTGGGCACCTCTATCAGCGCATATTTTTTTACGGGTCCCGGCTTTTTCCCCGTCAGTTTCACCGCCAGGTAGATCGACTTGTCCTTCAGCTGGGGGAAAGGCCGCCCCTCATCCAGCATGACAGGCGTCAGCACCGGCAGCACCTTGTCATGGAAGAGATTGTGGGCATATTCCATCCGCTCGTCGGGGATGCTGTGTTCATCGATCAGGTAGATATTCTCTCTTTTCAGTTCGTCGATGATGCGGAAGTAGATCTTCTCAAACTCTTTCTGCTGTTCCAGGACGATCTCCTGTATCTGCAGCAGGATCTTGCGCGGGTTGCCGCCGATCATTTTCTTGGCTTTGATGTCCAGTTCGACCATCCGGCGCAGCGAAGCCACCCGCACCTTGAAAAACTCATCCAGGTTGTCGGAAAAGATCCCCAGGAAACGGAGCCGTTCGATGAGCGGCACCGTCTTGTCGGCCGCCTCCTGAAGCACCCGGTGATTGAAGGCCAGCCAGCTGATCTCCCTGTTAACGATCCATTTTTCCTTTGCCATGATCCGTTCCTTATTCCATCAGCAGTTCTTTCGGATAATGAAAAGCATGCTTCACCATGCGCTCGCTCCTGGCCTCCTCCCAGGTATCGCTCTCAAAAGCCATGTACACAAACCCCGACGTGGGAATGTTATGTATCGACTCCTGCAGGAAGAAATTGGCCAGGTCGGTGATGCCGGGGTTATGGGCTACAATGGCCAGGGCGTGGAGTGACGGCGAGGCCTCCCTGACCACGGCCAGTATCTCATTGTAAGAAGCAAGGTAGAGGCTTTCCCTTACATGGATGATCTCACAGGGGTCCTCCATGGCCCGGCAGAAGAGCACAGCCGTATGAAAAGCACGGCAGGCGGGACTGGTAAGCATCATCGCAGGATGTTCAAAGTGTTTCCCCATGTACTCCCCCACCATCAGGGCATCACGCACACCTCTGCCTTTCAGAGGACGGTCGATATCCTTGACATCCATCTTATCCCAGTCTGATTTGGCATGCCTGATCAGAAAAAGCTCTTTCATGGTCCGTATCTTTTGTTCATAAGATCTGACTGGCCAGCTCGGCCAGGTAACTGCGTTCTCCCTTCACCAGGTTCACATGAGCAAAGATGTCCTGTCCCCGCATCCTGTCGGTCAGGTATGTGAGTCCGTTGGAACCGGTATCCAGATAAGGAGAGTCGATCTGTTCAATATCGCCGGTAAAGATCAGTTTGGTGCCCTCCCCTGCCCGCGTGATGATCGTCTTCACCTCATGCGGCGTCAGGTTCTGCGCCTCATCCACAATGAAAAAGATATTGGACAGACTCCTCCCCCTGATATATGCCAGGGGGGTGATCACCAGCTTCTCGTCCTGCAGCATCCTGTCGATACGCTGATAGTCCTTGCTCTGGGGGGAGAACTTGTTTTTGATCACCGAGAGGTTGTCAAAGAGAGGCTGCATGTAGGGCTCTATCTTCTCACTCACATCTCCGGGGAGGAAACCCATATCCCTGTTGGCCAGCGGCACGATGGGACGGGCCAGGAAGATCTGCTTGTAGTCGCGTCGCTGGTGCAGGGCCGCGGCCAGGGCCAGGAGGGTCTTGCCCGTGCCCGCCTTCCCCGTCAGGGCCACCAGCTGTATCTCCTTGCGCAGCAACGCATCCAGAGAGAAGGCCTGTTCGGCATTGCGCGGTTCGATGCCGTAAGCCGTTATTTTCTCCACCCGCTCCACCTTATGATTGAAAGGATCGTAATGCGCCAGCACACTGGATTTCTCATTCCTTATAATGAAATACTGGTGGGCAAAAGGCTTCTCCGGCAACTTCACCTTGCTGACAGGCACACACCGTTTTTCCGAATAGAGGGAAGAGATCACCTGCGGGTCGGCATCCTCAAGGATCTGCACCTCATTGAACAGGTCGTCTATATTGAACACCTTGTCGGTGCGGTAATCCTGGGCCAGTATGTTCAGCGATTTGGCTTTGAGCCGCAGGTTGATATCTTTCGACACCAGGATCACTTTATGCCCGGGATGGTTGGCCGTAACATATTCCGCGATGGCCAGGATCCTGTGGTCAGGCGTATCCTCGGGAAAAGAGGTCAGCATCCTCTCGGAAAAAGGCTTGCCTGTTTCTATGAAAAGCTTGCCGCGGCCCTTTCCCAGCAAGACTCCCGCCGTGAAAAGCTTGTCACCGGCCAGCTTGTCCAGCTGGCGTGTCAGTTCCCTGGCGTGGAAATTGATGATATCATTCCC
>CAZYQV010000003.1:0-9959 GCA_964649775.1 uncultured Rikenellaceae bacterium | reverse complement strand
CCTCAGGGTTCATCGGCCTGCAGGTGCATGCCATCGGCAACCACCCCGAGCTGGCCGGTCAGAAGATACGCTGGAAGAACATACGTATCCTTACCACAGGTTTGGACCAGGCCCGCTGGAAGCCCGACCCGGAAGTGCCGGTGATCAGTTACCTGGATAACAAACTTTGTCCCCAGGAGGTGGCCGAAGGATGGAAGCTCTTGTGGGATGGTAAGACCACCAAAGGGTGGCGCGGTGCCAAACTGGATCATTTCCCCGAAAAAGGCTGGGAGATCAAAGAAGGTGTGCTTACCGTTCTGGCAGGTAACGGTCGCGAATCGGAAAACGGAGGAGATATCATTACCGACAGGACCTATCGTAATTTTGTGCTGCAGGCGGACTTTAAGATCACCGAAGGAGCCAACAGCGGCATCAAATACTTTGTGGATCCGGAGCTGAACAAAGGCAAGGGCTCTGCCATCGGCTGCGAATTCCAGATCCTGGACAATGAGAACCATCCCGATGCCAAAAAAGGCACCGGCGGCAACCGTACAAGGGCCTCTCTCTACGACCTGATCCCGGCGCAGGCAGCCACCCCGCAACTGCAGGGGTATACCAACCATACTATCGGGGGATGGTACCGGGCACGTATCGTGGTACGGGGTTGTCATGTGGAACACTGGATCAACAACATCAAGGTGGTGGAGTATGACCGGTGCGGTCAGATGTGGAAAGCCCTGGTAGCCCGCAGCAAGTACCATGTATGGCCCCGTTTCGGGGAGGCGGAGGAAGGATACATCCTCCTGCAGGACCATGGTAACGAGGTGTCGTTCAAAAACATCAAAATATTGGAACTGAATAATTGTGATGAACTGTAACCGGATAAGATCATGAAAGATAAAACCTCCCGCAGAGATTTTGTAAAAAAGACCGCTATGAGCGCTGCTGCCCTCAGCCTGGGTGGCGTGGCTTTCCCGGCAGCCAGTTACAAACGCATCGTCGGAGCCAACGAGAGGCTGACCGTGGCGCTGGTGGGCGCCGGCCGGCGTTTCCCGGGTTACCTGGAGGCCATGGCCAAGAACAAGGACAATGTACAGGTGGCATATATCGCCGATGTGATGAAAACGCGTCTTGAGAAAGGTGCTGCGAGGTTCAGGAAAGAGGTGGGCTATGATCCGGAGCGACTCAATGATTTTCGCAAGGCGCTTGACGACGGGAAAGTGGATGCAATGTTCTTTGCCATCCCCGATCACTGGCATGCCCCCGCCACCTGGATGGCACTCGAAGCCGGCAAACATGTTTATGTGGAGAAGCCGCTGACCCACAACCCGCGGGAGAGCGAGGTGCTGCTGGCTTATCTGAAGAAATATAATAAGGTCGTACAGATGGGCAACCAGCAGCGTTCGTCGCCCGAGTCGAAGGCCATCATCAAAGAGATACATAACGGCGTCATCGGCAAGCCTTATCTGGCCGTAGCTTTTTACACCAACGCCCGGGGCCGGGTGAAGAACCCCGTACCGGCCGATCCGCCGAAAGAGCTCGACTGGGAGCTTTTCCAGGGGCCTGCACCTCACGGGCAATACATGGATAATGTCTTCGATTATAACTGGCACTGGTACGGCTGGAACTTCGGCACGGCAGAGACGGGCAACAACGCCACCCACGAGCTTGATATCGCCCGATGGGCCCTGCAGGTCGACTATCCTGCCGAAGCGGAGGTGGTGGCAGGGAAATACCATTTCATCGACGACGGCTGGACGATGTACGATACCATGGATGCCACCTTCCGTTTTGCCAACGGCACTACCATCAAGTGGGACGGTAAGAGCCGCAACGGTTATTCCACTTACGGCAGCGGCCGCGGGACGATCATTTACGGCAGCGAGGGGACGGTCTATGTGGACCGGGGCGGGTACCGTCTCTACGACCGCAAAGGCAAAATGGTGCGCGACAGTAAGTCGGAATTCAAAGAAGCCGGCACAGCCCTGGGTGGCGGCGGAGGGCTTACCACCTTGCATATCGAAAACTTCTTCGAGGCCATCCGGGGGAAAGCAAAACTTGATTCGCCCATCGACGAGGGAGGCAAAAGCACCCTACTGTGTCACTTGGCCAACATTGCTTACCGTACCGGCAAACGGCTGGAGATCGATCCCTCCAATGGACATATCAATGATGCCGAAGCCATGAAACTGTGGGGCAGGGAGTATCAGCCCGGTTGGGAACCGGAGGTTTAAGGAAAAAGGCAGAAGGCAGAAGGAAAAAGGCAGAAGGCAGAAGGCAGAAGTGGGTTGAAAAGTTGAAAGGGTCGAAAAGTAAGTGGAGGCAATGCTTTTTGACTTTTAGACTTTTTGACCTTTTAGACCTTATGAGGCAGAAGGAGTCATTTTTTACCAGGACTGCAAAGGATGAGGGAGAGAAACACGCTTAGGGCGCTGGGGACTTGTACAGAAGCGTTGAGAGAGCGGATCTTTTTGTCGTACATCAGGATGACCGGATAGTGGCATAAGAATACGGGTCCGTATTATAAAAAATTCAGAGAAATGAAAAGATTATCCGGATGTGCTATGATCTGGGTGCTGGCGTTGTTGCCCGCCCTTTCCCAGCAGTATTATTACCGCGACGTCACAAAGAGCAACCTCCCCGGGGGGCTGGATGTGCACAGCATGGATGCGGAATTTTTCGATGCTGACGAAGATGGTGACCTCGACATTGTGGTGGCCGTGGAGGGAGGGGCCAATATCCTTTTGCTGAATGACGGCCAGGGCAGGTTCACGCATAGTCATGCACTCACCGCTAGGGTGGAGGACAGCGAAGATATCGGTATCGCTGATTTCAATGGCGACGGTCATATGGATATTGTTTTTGTCGCGGAGGATACGCCCGGCAACGAACTGTATTTTGGCGATGGCAAAGGGTATTTTACGCCTGCCAACGACAACATCCCCTTGCATCACCGCACCAATGCGGTATTTGTTTATGATGTCAATGGTGACGGAGCTCCCGACCTGATCCTGGGCAGTTCGAAGGCGAAGGACTCGCCGGGGTACAATGCGTTCCTGATCAATGACGGGAAAGGTAGGTTCACGGATGAGACGAAGAAAAGAATGCCGCCGGTCTATGACGACACGCAGGACCTGGCCATGGGAGATGTCAACGGTGACGGTCTGCCAGACCTGCTGGTGGCCGACGAGGATGACAACAGAATGTATTTCAACAACGGTGACGGCACTTTCTCGGATGCCTCGGCGCGTCTGCCTGTGCAGCAGGGAGTACGCGAGGTGACACGTGAAGTGTGCCTGAAAGATATGGATGGTGACGGCGACCTGGACATAGCCTGGTTCAATACAGCCGGGGACAGGCAGAACCGTCTTTATATCAATGACGGGCATGGCAACTTTTCCGATGTGACCGCCGACCGCCTTCCTGAAGAAACCTTGCGCACCTGGGACGGAGGCCTGTATGATGTCAACAACGACGGCTTCCCGGATATCATCACCTGTAACTCTACCCCTGCGGTAAAGGCTGAGCTGTACGGTGTATGGCTAAACGACGGCCGGGGGTATTTTACCAATGCCACGACTACGATCTTTCCCCCGTCGGTGCGGGGTTCCGGCTGGGATGTGGAAGCTGCAGATCTCAACGGCGACGGCTGGCTCGACCTGTATCTCTGTTCCCGTGCCAACAACGACAGTGCGATGAGCCGCGACATCCTCCTTTTCGGGGTGCCCGGCAAAGCAACGAAAACAGGACGCAGGCAGCCCGTGAGCTCTGATGCACTGCAGACACCGGTGTTATCACCCCGGCCTTATCATATTCATCGCAGCAGTCTGACGAATGTATACCGCAAGATGCAGAAGGGCCGGCAGGTAAAGATCGCTTTTCTGGGCGGGTCGATCACGGCCATGAGGGGATGGCGTTACATGGTGGAACAGTATCTCGTGAAACGTTTCCCGGAGACCGAGTTTGATTTCGTGCAGGCAGGCATTCCTTCAATGGGCTCCACCTCGGATGCTTTCCGGATGGAGAGGGATGTGGTGAACTTCGGGCCGGTGGACCTGCTTTTCGTCGAGGCGGCCGTCAACGATCATGTGAAAGGCCGCAGGCCTGTCGAGCAGATACGCGGCATGGAAGGGGTGGTCCGTCATGCCCGGTATGTGGGGCCACAGACCGATATCGTCTTTATGTATTTTGTCGATCCGGACAAGATGAAAGACTACCGTGCCGGCCGCGTGCCGGAGGTGATCGTCAACCATGAGCGCGTGGCGAAACATTACGGGATCTCTTCCATCAACCTGGCGCGGGAGGTGACCGACCGCATTGATGCGGGAGAGTTCGACTGGGAGCATGACTTCCGCAACCTGCACCCTTCTCCCTTCGGCCAGAAGATCTACCGCAACTCCATTGTGATGTTCCTCGAGGATGAGTGGAAAAAGGCGGAGAAAGAGAAAGGCACGGTGAGTGATCATACGCTGCCGGAGAAACTGGATCCGGGATGTTACGACAGGGGGTGGCTCTGCCCCGCCTGGCAGCTCCCCCAAGCGAAGGGATGGCGCTATGTGGAGGTGTGGGACCCGGAGTATCCCGTGGGCAAAAGGACCAACTATTACCATGTGCCGGTGCTCATCGGTGAAACCCCCGGGAAAGTGCTGAAATATGCTTTTGAAGGGAATGTCGTGGGCATCGTCGCCATCGCCGGCCCCGACGAAGGTGTCATTGAATACCGGATCGACAAAAGTGCCGGGAAAAAGCAGGACCTTTTCACCAAATACAGCCGGGGACTCTATCTGCCGTGGTACTATACCCTGGGTGCCGGTCTGGCGCCCGGTGAACATACCCTGGAGATCCGCCTCAGCGGAGAGAAAAACGATCAAAGCAAAGGGACTAAATGCCACATCCGTTATCTCTTTGTGAACAGGTAAGGGAAAGGGAGAGTACGGGAAGAAAACGTTCCCGGGAAAGAGATGTTAGTCCCAAATTACGCATTGGGAAGCCTGACAGAGCAGAATGGGCGGAGTGCCCTTCTATCCTCCCCGTTTCAATCATTTAATCATTCACTCATTCACTCATTGTTAATGACCGGCGGTGGCGGAGTGCCCTTCGATCCTCCGTTTCAATCATTTAATCATTCACTCATTCATTCATTGTTAATGACCGGCAGTGGCGGGGCATCCACGGCTGTTTCCGGCGGGATCTCTTCGTCGAAGGGTACACCTCCGAATCGTTTGCGGTAGATCTTGGTACCTTTTACCGGTCCGTGCCACAGACTCACCAGGTTGCCTGCGCATCCTCTGTCGGCGTTCTGTTCAGCATACAAGTCGATATACTGTTCGAAAAGAGCGAGCATTTCATTGCATGTCTTCGTGTAGGCCTGCCGTTGTGCGGAGGTGAGCGGACGGTTGGTTTCGAAACGACTGAGTTCCCGTCCTTTTTCAAATGCTTTGAGATAGATCAGGGTGGTGCGTATGCGGTTATCCAGGAATCCCAGCAGGTGGCGGCCGGCGGTGCCGGTGGTCTTTTCCCCGCATCTTTTCAGTTCTTTTCTGACGGCTTCGTATGCGGCCTGTACTTCTTCCAGTTTCTTCACGGGATAGGTGCTCAGGGGCCCGCCGTTACGCCACCGCCCGACCCAGCAGAAGGCGAAGCCGCCGACGTTGTGCATGGCTATGGTGTCGGCTTCGTCCAGCAGTACCATGGCCCGGGCGAAGGCCCGCGCCGGGGTGATGCCCAGGGAGCGGGCGTATGCTTCGTAGAAAGCCGTTTCGTCGAGGGCGCCGTAGAGTCCCGAGAGGGCGGCGTAGCGGGCGGTGATGCGGTTCTCGGCCGTACGCCAGTGGTTGTAAAGGATGGCGGAGGCCCGCCCGCCGGGGGTATGCTCCACAGCCTGCCGGACGATACTGCGGATGCCGCTGATACCGTTCTGCTGGATGTACATCATCCCGTCGAACTCGATCCAGGAGTAGATGATCGCCTGTTGCCAGTCGTCGGCACTTTTCAGCACTTTGGCGGTATTGGTTGCCACACGCATGCTGTGATGCCCCGGCATGAGGGAGATACGTGTGCCGGGCGGGGCGTAACGGCGGGCCAGGTAATAAGCCGGCCGCGCATATTCCGGGATCACCACATAGATGCCCAGCACCAGCGGCATGCCGGCAGGGACGATCTTCTCCTGCCGCAGCATACGCATCAGAGCGAGGTTATGTCCTATCTGACCGTAGATATAAGCCAGATCGCTCTGCTCGTCCCGTACGGGAGCCATCACGATGCTGTCGCGGAGCATCTCCTCCCCGAAATGACGGCGGATCATCGCCCCGGTCTCCTGCCGCGTGGTGCGGGGACCCCAGCCGCCCGCCTCTTCGGTGATGAACTCCAGCTCATCGATCATGGGATACTCCTTCAGGATGGCTTTCACCGTTTCTGCCGACCGGGACAGAGCTGTGCCCGCATCGCGCGTCTCGAGAGAGAAACGGATGCTCATGCCGCAGTGTTTCGCCTCGGTGATCACATCCTGCAGCCATTCGATAGCCAGCTTGCTTCGTGCTTCCACATTTTCGAAGTAAGGTTCGATCTCGGGAATGCAAAAATATTTTTTGTTGACGGCGCTCCGGCGGATGGCAGGGTAGTCTGGTACCGTATGCACATCCCCGTAAAAGAAATGACCCGCATATTCTGTCGTGTCCTTACGGATCACCTCATACCATTGTCCGGGATAACTGTGGAAGGTGATGGCGTTGAAACGCATGCGTGCCAGGTTGCGGATGTATTCTTTCGCCTCCTCCACCGGCCATGCCGAGAGGTCCATGGGGAAATTGATGTGCTGACGGATGCCCCGGCGTATCACAGCCGGCACGATCTTCTCCCGGTAGTCCTGTACCGCCCGCCAGTCGAACCCCTCCGGCACCACCGGGCCTGTGATGTCAAAGACAAACCCTCCTTTTTCCAGGAAAGTGTATGCCGCATGGAGGATATCCGCGGCGGTCTGTCCGGTGAGCAGGACCTCGTACCCCTCCGGTGTCTTCCGGGAACGTACTGCAAAAGCACCCTCCTCCAGAGACGGGTCACTCTCCAGACGGAACGTGACCGCGACAGACGTACCGGCATGCTCTTCCGCACGGTTCAGGAACTTTTCCAGCTCGCTGACGGCATATTCCGTGACAGGTACAGGGTTCTGTATGTCGAAAGTGGTCTTGACGAGGTTCCCGCCGTTATGGCAGGAGGAGATCAATAAGCTCATGCCCAGGAAGAGGGCGGGGATTGTTCTTTTTGTCATGGGCAATTATTAAAAGTTCTTTGCATTCATCATGAAATCCACGATGGGTTCGGGGTCGGGGAGACTGTGGGGATGGTGTCCTACCCCTGCTTTGTGTATTACCGTGATGTTCCCTCCGTGGTCCAGGATGATCTTTTCAAAAGGGCCGGTGTTCTCATCCACCGGCACCACGCGGTCGGCGTCGCCGACGATGTGGAGCATGGGAAAGCCTATGGCGGCGATCTCTGCTGCATGGTCGAGGGGGTTCACCGTGGCCTTCAGCGCTTCCTCCTCCCCGGCAAAGCCGTATGCCTGCAGACAGGCCTGCCAGTCGGCAGGGCTGCCCTTGCCATGTCCTTTTCCGCCGGGCCAGCTCTTGATATCCAGCACCGGCGCGTCGGCATAGATACAACATACCTTGCCGGGGTTGCGGTAAGCCCAGTTGTAAATGATCAGTCCGCCGCGGCTCATGCCTTCCAGAGCAACTTTCTTTGCCAGGCCGGCCTGCTGCATCCAGGCATAGAATTGATCCCATCGTGTCACCGCCGGAGAAGCACCGAATAAGCCTGCCACATTGTAATAAACCACATGGTAACCCCTCTCCAACAGGGCAATGTCGGTCTGCGGCTCATGACCGAAAAAACGGGCGCGCCAGACCCACGGCTTCCCTTGGGCCGTATGACGGGGCATGACGATGCGGTAAAGGACACTGTCGTACTGTCCCGTCTTCATCTCAAAACCGTGGAAGTTACCTGTCTCCCCGGGCAGCGGCAGCCGTTTGCGGATGTCATATAACACCGTGTCGGTGAGCAGATAGTCTCTCAGCCGTTCGGCCATGCGCCTGGCCCCTTCGGCAGTCGGATGTACCTTGTCGGACAGCAGCTCTTCCTTGTCCAGGAACCAGTGGTACATGTCGATCAGCTCACAGCGGTTGTCGAAGGCCACCTTCTCCGTCAGCGGTTGTATCTGCGAGGTGATGCGCTCGGGAGAGATCCATACCGTATCCCCGTAATTGAAAGCCGGGATGGGCTTGATCAGGATGACACGCGGATGGGAAGAAAGCTCCCGGAAAGAACGTATCAGACGGGCATAGTCCTGCTCAAAATCGGAAAGATGACTCCGGCTCTTCTTCTGTGTGTCGTTGGTGCCCAGCATGATGAAGACGATATCGGGGAGAAAAGCTTTGGAAGATGCATACTCTGATGTTTTAATATAGGGATTGGCTCCTTTTTCCAACAGGGTGGCACCCGAACGGCCGAAATTGCCCACTTCGTATTTCTCCCCAAGCATTTCCCGTAACTGTGCCGGATAACTCTTCGTTTCATGCTCTTCTATCCCGGCACCAAAAGTGATGCTGTCACCTACACAGGCGATTTTGATTTTTTCCGGCTGGCAGGACCAAAGCATGCCTGCTGCAAGTACAAACAAAAACAGTTTTTTCATAATGGTTTCAATTATATTTCTCAAAGAAGAAGATGATCAGGTAAAAATAGGAAAAAGAGGGGAGATTCGGTGTAACTGTTTTTTCCCGGCGGACAGGGAAATCAGTTTTTATTATAGTGGACAGCATGCTTCTTCCCGTAATTTAAGTACAGACAAATAAAGATGCTAAACCGCAATACCCTGTCAGCATGAAAAAATCACTTTTCTTATGGATCATAGTAGTACTGACCCTTCCGCTGATAGCCCAGGAAAAACAGAAGCAAATAGTGGTAAAACGGGGGACTTTCTGGCAGAGCCACCTCCCTCTGACCCCTTTCCGGTTGCCGTTGCCGGATGTGAACTCTGTCCGGTATATCGATCTGGACAATGACGGGGATCCGGATGTGTTACAGGCCGTTGTCAACGGTTATCTGGCGGTGCAATGGATCGATGATGACGATGATATGAAGAAAGGGGATCTCGAAGGAGATACCGACAGCGACTGCCTGATGGTCGACCGTGACGGCGACGGTTCCTACGGGGGAAAGTATGATTTGATGATCGACTGGGATGATGACAATGGAGACAATCACGCCGATCTGCAGGTGATTGCCGACAACAACACCTGGAATGCTCGTCGCGGTAAGTACATGTCGCATTACATGATCTTCCTGGATACCGACCACGACGGTGTGTTCAACTATGTCGACTGGAACAAGTATGCCATCGAAGCCTGGGACAGGATGGGCCGCTGTGATTTCCTGCCCGACTACAACGGTCAGAGCGTCTTTCTGAAAGCCCACAACAGCGTGTCGGACATTGCCGACCTCCGTTACAACTGGGAGAACCCTTTTCTCTTTTACGACAAGGACGGTGACGGGCTGACGGAGATGACGATCCGTTTCTGTGATAATGGGATACCTCCCGCCAAAAGAAAAAAGGGTCCTCTTGACAAGAACGGCAGGCCCTACCTAAGAGTGTCCGGTCATGATATCACCGGGGTGTATATGGGCATTGACATGGATAATGACTCCCGGCCGGGCAATGAGCTGGATTTTGATATGAGCCTGAAGTTTACCGGCAAAGGGTTTGACTACAGTGATTTCGCGAACAGACACCCTTCCCTCCGCGGGCTCCCGGAGGCAGATAAATATTTTGATGATCCGCGCTGGCGGCAGATCACCGAACTAATCTATGTGCCGCATGAGGCAGCCTGTGATGTGATCTTTGACAGGGGGGAGTGGAGCCAGTGCTGGTTCGTCTTTGACGAGGATGACGACTGCCATCGCTGGGAGCGGGTGGAGTTCTATGA
>CAZYQV010000002.1:0-2796 GCA_964649775.1 uncultured Rikenellaceae bacterium | reverse complement strand
CCACATGGTTGTAATAGAGAAAAGCCCCGCCGGTGGACTTCTCGACAGCCCCCCAAATCTTACCCCCTACCTCCGGCATCATATACACCTTCACCCAGGGGTTCTCCAGGATCACCATCTTATACTCCTTCTGCTCCGGGTGGTTGGTAAACCCGTCAAAACGAAACCATGGATAGATACTGCCGATATTGGGTACGGGATCCGGATCGGAATACATATAGGTTTTCATGGCAACGATCTCCTCACGGATGGTAGCTCTCTGGGCCGCAGCGATCAGAGGAAAGAAAACGAGGAAAGAGATCCAAAGCTTTTTCATGGAAGTAATTATTTTGGTTTTAAAAAATCTTTCATCTGTACAGGAAGACCGGTCCTGTCCGATGCATAAACAGCCTGCACCACGGCCAGTGACCGCATGCTCTCCTCCCCGCTCAGGGGAGGATCATCACCCTGCCGTATAGCTTCTGCGATTGCGGTGAACTGATCCCGGTGGGGCTCCGGGGAGAACCCTGCCAGGGGACTGGAGGCGCCTGTGGGAGATATTGTTTTCTCCCCTTTCTGCAAAGGGTTCCCCGCAGCATCCACGATCTCCACATCATTGTCGGTTATCTTCGCCGTCCCCTTTGTCCCGTGCAGTTCGATCTTCCGGGGTTGCGGAGGTTGTATGGAAGTAGCACCGCCGAGGATGCCCACGGCGCCGTTGCGGAAACGCAGTACGGCCACGCCGGTATCTTCCCCCTCGATGTTGCTGTGGGCAAAGATCCCCGTCTGCCCGAAGACCGTTTCCACCTCCCCCATGAACCACTGCAGCAGATCGATGGTGTGGATCCCCTGGTTGATGAGCGCCCCGCCGCCGTCCAGACGGAACGTGCCCCTCCAGACACCCTGATCATAATACTGCTGCCCCCTGTACCACTTGATCATGCCCTCACCCCAGAAAATGTCCCCGATGATCCCTCCGGCAAGCTTCTCTTTCAGCTCTTTTATCGCAGGAATAAAACGGTTCTGGAAGATCACTGCCAGTTTCACACCTTGTTCGCGGCAGGTGTCGATCAACGTCCGGGCCCGCTCCAGGGTGACCTCGACGGGCTTTTCAACGATGACATGCTTGCCGGCAGCAGCAGCCCGGACACCGTAATCCGCATGTGTACCGCTGGGGGTGCAGACCGATACGGCATCAAGATCCGGGTCACCGATGAACAGGTCCCAATCGGTAAAGCCGGGAGCATCATGCCTCCCCTCACATCGCCGTACATTCTCCTCACTCCTGCTGAAGAATGAGTGAAGGTCAGCAGAGCCGGAAGCACGGAGCGCCTGCGCATGGATATCCGCAATGGTACCGCAGCCAACGATCCCTACTCTGAGTTTTTCGGACATCTTAACACATTTTTGTCACTGTCAGGTGACTAAGAATTTTTTATCTTCCAATATATCGTCATTCAACTCCTTTCAACCAATCTTTCACCATCGGGAAGAAGAGTTCTTCGGGCTGTATCATCCAGGTAAGATCTTCCCGCTGGCTGGCAAAATGGAAATACCGGTCCGGCACATAATCCGGAGGATAAGAAAGGAAACGGGTCTCCGAATACACCTCCTGCAGTTTGTTCCAGGCCTCGTCAAAAGCAGCCAGGGCCTTTAACACCTCTTTTTTGCCTTCTTTCCTGGCTTCCTCATCCTTCGTATCACACTTCTGCAGCGCCAGCAACATACGGGGTGCGGTGACCTGAAAATCATTGACCGCCGAGAACACCTGCCAGTGATAGCGGTGGGCTTCAGAACAATGGTACAGGGAATCCAGCACGCGTGAAGTATAGCCGTACGTTTTCATCACCTCCTCTGCCTGTTGCAGGCGCTCCCGGTACTGTTTGCTCCAGGCCCCCGGACGGGTAAGGTCGGGCAGGGGGATGATCCGGTCGGTAAAGTCGGTTTTCTCCGGTCCGGTCTTTTCCCTGGGGGGCATCCAGTGAGCCAGTCCCGGCAGGTTGAAAAGGGCGTTGGACAGATCCATGCGTCCCCCCTCCCTGTTGTATGCCTTCGACCAGAAGGATGCTCCCTGGCGCAACCGGGCGTAGAGATCATGATAATGCGACACCAGAAGGCCGTACTCTTTCTGCAGGTATGCTTCGTCATAGTCCTCCAGGTCCCTCTCTCCGGGGGCCCAGCTGTATTCCGCCGAGGCGATGAAGCCGCGCCAGTATGTCTCAAAATGGGGAGAGCGGTCGTCCCAGGCCGTACAGAGCATGCCGTCAACCCCTTTTTCATGGGCCACCTCAATAAAACTCTTAATAGCTACAATCCCCCGCGAGTCGAGCCCCTCATCCGTATCATCCGGCGGGAAGAGGGCCGTCCCGCCCGACTGTATGGCCGTGGCGATCATGGTGTGGAGATTGTGACGACGATACCATTCCATGGCCATAAGGTTGCCCGGCAGAGTAGCCATCCCGTAATTCCATCGCATAAAGACACACGATGAGGGTATCTCCTCCACCACTTTCTCCAGCTTGTCCGCTCCTTTTTTCCACATCTCCTCCGCCTGTTGCCTGTCGATATCGGGATCGTAGGTCGACTGGTATACCCCGGCCTCCTTCAGCGGCATATCGTCCCAGAAAATAGGGATGCGGCCATGGGCCAGCACGAACTCGCTCACCTTGCGGAACCAGTAGTTGTTCAGGGCCATCACGCCATGTTCGTCGGCATAGGGTTTACAGCGGGGGCACAGGCCGATATTGCCTATCTCATCCCCGCCGATATGCAGATAACGCGATCCGGGTGTGGCCTCCATCGCATCGAGGTACATAT
>CAZYQV010000001.1:0-5652 GCA_964649775.1 uncultured Rikenellaceae bacterium | reverse complement strand
GTGCGCTCGGCCGTCTTCCTGCCCTTCCGCCGCCTGGGACTGATCATCGTCGACGAGGAGCATGAGGCCTCCTACAAGCAGGACGCCACGGCGCCACGTTACCATGCCCGCGACGCAGCGGTGGTGCTGGGCCATCTCACGGGGGCGAAGGTGCTGCTGGGGTCGGCCACGCCGGCACTGGAGACCTACTACAACGCCCGCACGGGCAAGTACGGTCTCACCTCCCTGAAAGAGCGTTACGGCGGCATACAGCCGCCCGAGGTGCGGGTGATAGACATGAAGAAAATCTACAAACAACGGAGGGTACGAGGCCATCTGTCGGTGCCCCTCTACGACGCCGTACGAGAGGCCCTTGACGCGGGGGAACAGGCGATCCTCTTCCAGAACCGTCGCGGCTTCTCCCCCTACCTGCAATGCGCCGACTGCGGATGGATCCCCTACTGCCGCCGCTGCGACGTGAGCCTCACCTATCATCATCAGGAGGGACGGCTGGTATGCCACTACTGCGGCTACTCGACAGCGGTGCCCCGTGTATGCCCGCAGTGCGGCTCCACACACATACACACCCGCGGCTTCGGCACGGAGAAGATCGAGGAGGAGATACGGCTGCTCTTCCCCGAGGCACGGCCGGCACGTCTCGACCTCGACACCGCCTCCTCGCGCAACCGTTACCTGAAGATCATCAGCGACTTTGAGGAGGGCCGCACCAACATCTTCATCGGCACACAGATGATCGCCAAAGGTCTCGACTTCGGCCATGTGCGGGTGGTAGGCATCCTCAACGCCGACAACCTGCTGCACTTCCCCGACTTCCGCGCCTGGGAGCGCAGCTATCAGCTGATGGCCCAGGTGAGCGGCCGCGCCGGCAGGAAAGGAGAGCAGGGCCTCGTCTTCATACAGACCTACGACCCCGGGCATCCCGTCATACACGACGTGCTCAACCACGACTACTTCCACATGTACCAGACACAGCTCAAAGAGCGCAAGATGTTCCGCTACCCGCCCTTCTACCGCCTGATAAAGATCACCCTCAAACACCGCAAAAAAGAGACGGTCGACGAGGCCGCCGCCGCACTGGGAGAACAGCTGCGCAAGAGCTTCTCCAACAACGTGCTGGGCCCGGAGTATGCCTTCATCCCCCGCATACGCAACCGCTACATCAAGCAGCTCCTCCTCAAGATGGAACGCCACGCCGACAAGGCCCGCGCCAAAGAGATCCTCACCTCCTTCGAGGAACACCTGCACAACACACCCCGGTACAAGGGGATCACCTTCATCAATGATGTGGACCCTATGTAGGTAATGATACAATGAGTAAATGATAAAATGATTAAATGAGTGAAACGAAGTGTATGGCTTAATCTTTTCAACTCTTCAACCCTTCAACTTTTTTTACCCTCCTTGATCCTTGCCCGGACCCTTATTTCTTTTACTTTTGTCTTTGCATTACAATTCATTCTCAAAGCAGATGAAGATCGAAGTGTCCAACGGCGAGATCATCGACAAGCTGACGATCCTGGAGATCAAGCTGGAGAAGATCGGCGATCCGGAGAAACGCCGGAATATACAGAAGGAATACGACCTGCTCAGTGCGGCGGCGGCCGGCATCCTTCCCAAGGAAGACCCCCTCTACCGGCAGCTCAGGGAGGTGAACCTGCGGTTGTGGGAGATAGAGGACCGCATCCGTGAGCTGGAACGGCGCAAAGACTTTGGTGAAGAGTTCATCACCACGGCCCGTTCGGTCTATCACGAGAACGACCAGCGGGCAGCGCTGAAGCGGCAGATCAACGAAAAGACCGGCTCGGGGCTCACCGAGGAGAAATCCTACAAACCTTACTGACCATGCGGCTGCTGATCTTCCGCTTCTCGGCCATGGGCGATGTGGCGTTGACGGTGCCGGCGCTGCGGGCCGTGCTGGAGCCGCATGCGGAGGTCACCGCCACGCTGGTCACACGCCCCCTCTTCGCCCCCTTCTTTGCCGGTCTCCCGCGCCTCACCCTCATCACGCCCGACCTGGGCAGGTACGGCGGCGTCGCCGGCCTGCGGCGGCTCTACCGCGAGCTGCAGGCCACGGGCGACTATGATGCTGTCATCGACCTGCACGATGTGCTGCGCACGCAGGTGCTGCGTCTTTTCTTCCGCGCGGCGGGGGTGCCGGTATATGTCATCGACAAGGGCAGGAGAGAGAAGCGCGCACTGATCAAAGGTCGCGCCGCCGGCCCGCTGAAGCACACCGTGGTGCGTTATCTGGACGTCTTCCGCAAGGCGGGTCTCACGCCGCAGATGCCCCCGCCGCCATACATCCATACGGGCGACACTTCCGTTCCTGCAGCGGCAGGATTTCCCGCCCTGGGCTTCGCTCCCCTGGCGCGTCATGCGCTTAAGACGTGGCCGGAGGAGCAGATGACAGCGCTGCTGCAGCTGTTGGGGGAACGCTATCCCGCCGCGCGTTTTTATCTCTTCGGCGGGCCGGAGGAGCGGCCGGCGCTGGAGCGCCTCGCCGCCGCGGCCGGCGACGCCGCCCAGCTCACCCTCGACATGCCCCTGCAGGAGCAGCTGGCCCTGATGCGGCAGATGAAGGTGTTCGTCTCCATGGACTCATCCAACATGCACCTGGCAGCGCTGCTGGGCGTGCCGGTGGTCTCCGTCTGGGGCGCCACACACCCCTGGGCCGGCTTCACCCCCTGGGGCGGCGACGAACAGCTGATGGTGCAGATCCCCCGCGAAGAGCTGCCCTGCCGCCCCTGCACCGTATACGGCAAAGGCTCCTGTCGCCGCGGCGACCTCGCCTGCCTCACCCGCATCACTCCGGAGAGAGTGGCGGAGAGGATTGATGAAGCGATGATGAGATGATGTGATAATGCGATGAGGCGAGAAGATAATGAGGCTTGTTTTTTAACTCTTCGACCTCTTCGACTTCAAGCATCGAGCATCGAGCATCGAACTTCAAGCTTCCTCCTTCCTGATCACCTCTTTCCCGTGATCCCGGTCATATTCGGGCTGGATATTGACATGGGTGATGCCATGCGCCGCCAGCACCTGTTCGATCTCCGTCAGGAGGCTGTCGAAGCGGCTCACGGGGATGTCCCCGGTCAGGTCGACATGCGCCTCGAGCAGGATATCCCGGTCGTCGAGCTGCCACACATGCAGATGATGCACATTGCGTATCTCAGGGAAGCGGGTGATCTCCTCCACGATACGCCCGATATCCACATTGCGGGGGGTGAATTCCATGAAGATGCGTATGGCGGTGGTGAAGAGGCTCCAGGCGGCGACGATGAGGTAGAGGGCGATGGCCAGGGTGATGAGGGGGTCGACCCACGTCCAGCCCAGGTAGCGGATGGCCAGACCGCCGGCCAGCACGGCCACCGACGTGAGCATGTCGGTGAAGAGGTGAAGCAGCGCCGACCGCATGTTCATGCTCCCGCGTGCCTCGCGGCGTATCAGCAGCACGCTGGCGCCGTTGAGAAGGATGCTGAGCGCCGCCAGCCAGATGACGATCTGCCCGTCCACGGCTACCGGCCGCAGGAAACGCTCTACAGCCCCGTAGATGAGGTATAAGGAGATGATGATGAGCGTGGCGGAGTTGATGAAGCCGGCAAAGATCTCGGCACGACGGTAGCCGAAGGTGCGCTGGTAGGTGCTCCTCCTGCGGGCCAGCCGCCGTGCCCCCCAGCTGATCACCAGCGCCAGCACATCGCTGAAGTTGTGCAGGGCATCGGAGAGAAGGGCCATGCTCCCCGCCACAAGACCTCCCACCACCTGCGCCACTGTGATAAAAAGATTCAACAGGATCGTAATACCTATGTTCCCTGTGGTATGATGGTGATCATGTGCCATGACCGCGTCTTTGGAAATAGGTATTTAAATACCTATTTAATTACCTATTTAAATGCCTATTTAAATACCTATTTTTTTAGTCTGATAATCCAAAAGTCCGGTAACCCTCTGCATCTGCCTGTTCATCATTCCGAAGCCTGTCTGCCATAATTCCGGTCCTTCGATACACTCCCGTGCCGGGAGCCCCGGGGACCAACAACGGCAGATCTTTTAACCCCTCCAACACCCTGACTCTTCAACCTTTCAACTCTTCAACTTTTCAACCTTTCAACTCTTCAACTCTTTATAATAATGATAAAACCACGGAATGGTCTCGATCCCTTTGTAGAAGTTAAAGAGGGGGTAGTTCTCGTTGGGTGAGTGGATGGCATCTTCGTCGAGTCCGAAGCCCATGAGGATCGACTTGATTCCGAGCACATCCTCGAAAACCGCGACGATGGGGATACTGCCGCCGCTTCTGACGGGCACCGGCTTTTTCCCGAAGGTCTCCTCGATGGCTTTGGCCGCCGCCTGGTACTCTTTGGAGGTGATGGAGCTCACATATCCTTCGCCGCCATGCAGATATTCCACCTTCACCTTCACGCCGTCGGGTGCCAGGGTGGGAAAATATTCGCTGAAGAGCTTTGCGATCTTCTCCGACCGCTGGTTGGGCACCAGGCGCATGGAGATCTTGGCATGGGCTTTGGCGGGCAGCACCGTCTTGGCCCCTTCGCCGGTATACCCTCCCCAGATGCCGTTGACATCCAGTGCAGGCCGTATGCCGGTGCGCTCGGGTGTGGTAAAACCCTTTTCTCCCACTTCCTTGTCGATGCCGATCGACTCGCGGAAAGCCCTGGCGTCGAAAGGCGCCTTGGCCATCTCTGCCCTTTCCTCGTCACTCACCTCCAGCACATCGTCGTAGAAGCCGGGGATGGTGATGCGGTGGTCTTCGTCGGTGAGGGCTGCGATCATCTTCGCCAGGGCATTGGCCGGGTTCATGACGGCACCTCCGTAGAGACCCGAGTGGAGGTCACGGTTGGGACCGGTCACCTCCACCTCCATGAAAGCCAGTCCCCGCAGCCCCACCGTGATGGAAGGGATGTCGGGAGCGAGCATCGTGGTATCGCTGATGAGGATCACTCCGGCCGCCAGCTTTTCCTTATGATCAAGGCAGAACTGTTTCAGGCTGGGAGAGCCGATCTCTTCTTCCCCTTCGATCATGAATTTGACATTGCAGGGGAGAGTGCCCGTCTTCACCATCGCCTCGAAAGCTTTGACATGCATGAACATCTGCCCTTTGTCGTCGTCGGCCCCGCGGGCATAGATCCTGCCGTCGCGTATCTCCGGCTCGAAAGGAGGCGAGTCCCACAGCTCCAGCGGCTCTGCCGGCTGCACATCATAATGCCCGTATACCAGCACCGTAGGCAGAGCCGGGTCCAGGATCTTTTCAGCATAGACGACGGGATGACCCGTGGTGGGGATCACCTCCGCTTTGTCCGCACCGGAAGCCAGCAGGTTATCCCGCAGGTATTCCGTCGCACGCAGCATGTCTTCCTTATGTTCCGGGTCGGCACTCACCGAAGGGATCCGGATCAGTCCGAAGAGCTCCTCCAGAAACCGCTCTTTGTTTTTATTGATGTATTCGATCGCTTTTTTCATTTTAGTACATGCTTAAATATGGTTCGTGGTTCGTAGTTCGTGGTTCGTAGTTCGTGGTTCGTAGTTCGTGGTTCGTAGTTCGTGGTTAATGAGTTTCGAGTTTTGAGTATCGAGTTTCGGGTTTCGGGTTAATGAACTTCGAGCTTCAAGCTTCAAGCATCAAGCTTATACTTA